>NZ_JBIBVY010000006.1:0-270657 GCF_043080665.1 Streptomyces sp. NPDC014991 | reverse complement strand
GGGCGTCCGTCCGGGCCGGGGGAAGGTCAGGGCCGTACCGCGCGCCCGGCCGCCGGCACGCCCGGCGAGCGCACCCACGTACCCGGCAGGCCAAGGCTCGTAGAACTCGGCGGGACCGGCGTGCCGCCCACCGCCCGGCCGTTGCCAGGGGGCAGGGGGCAGGGCGTCCGTCCGGGCCGGGGGAAGGTCAGGGCCGTACCGCGCGCCCGGCCGCCGGCACGCCCGGCGAGCGCACCCACGTACCCGGCAGGCCAAGGTTCGGAGAACTCGGCGGGGTCGGCGGCGTCCGCCGTCGGCGGCGGGCACGTCAGGGCCGTACCCCGTGTCCTGAACGTCGGTCTGCCGGGCGGGGCGAGGCTCGGCGGGGCAGGAGCCTGTGACGGAGTGTCGGAACGGCCGTCGGAGTGGGGCCGCGGTCGCGGGGAGCGGAGACGCGGCGCGTGACGGCGCGGGGGCACCGGGCACGCCTCGGTGGGGCGAAGGCTCCGGTGAGGGGCGGGCGGCGCTCGCGCGCCGCCTCACACCAACGGTCAGGCGGGCGCGCCCATTTCCGCCCAGACGGTCTTGCCGGGGCGGTCGGCGGTGCGGACCACGCCCCAGTCCAGGCACAGCCGCTCCACGATGAACATGCCGTGCCCGCCCGGGCGGCCGGCGCGGTGCGGGGTACGCGGGGCCGGCTGGCCGGCGCCCCGGTCCGAGACCTCAACCCGGATCACCTTGTTGTCGCAGGAGAGGAACAGCTCGTCGGGGCCCTCGGCGTGCAGGCAGGCGTTGGTGACCAGTTCGGAGACGACGAGCAGGACGTCCTCGGCGGCGGCCCGCTGGTCCGCGGAGTCGGCGGGCAGCCAGCCCCACGCGTACAGCGCCTGGCGGGTGAAGTCGCGGGCGAGCGGGACGACCCCGCTCTCGCCTTCCAGACGGAGTCTGCGGAGCTGCCGGCTCCGTTCCTGCGGTGTGCCGCCGGACGAGCCGGACGGCACGGACGGCGCGGCTGCCCCCGTGGCTGCGCCGACGGCCGGCGCGACCCCCTCGGACGCCCCGGAAGCGCCGCTGGGCTCCGGGCCGCGGTCGCCCGGCGAGTAAGGCCGGGTGGTGCTCATCAGCGCTTCACCTCACCGATTCACCAGTTCATGATCCAAAAAGTGCGGTCAAAGGTCCGGCACCACCGGTGCCGGGTCGTACGTCGTCCGGCCGTCGCCCGCGCGTCGCCGTGCGGGGTCCTGTGACCACCGGTCCGCCGAGGCAGGTTCCGTCCAGGCCGTTCGCCGGGCCCGGGAGGGTCCGGCGGCCGTCCGGTCGCCTCCTGGTTCTTCTGCCCTCTCCTGCCCGACCGATCCGGCGGAACACCCCTGTGTTCGGCGTGACGCGTGCAACGCCCGGAAGCGGCCGGCGACGGGCACGCGGACCGGGCCGCGCGGGGCGGCGGTCAGTCGGCACCGTCGGCCAGGGCCGCCTCCAGGGAGTCATGGACGGTGAAGACCGCCTCGGCTCCTGTGATCTCGAACACGCGGGCCACCACTGGCTGCATTCCGGCCAGGTGGACACCGCCTCCGGCGGCCTCCGCCTTCAGCCGGGCGCCGAGCAGAACGTTCAGCCCTGTGGAGTCGCAGAACTCCAGGCGTGAGCAGTCCACCACCAGCCGCGCGAAGCCCTTGGCCAGAAGGTCGTCGAGGGGCTCCCGCAAAAGATCGGCGGTGTGGTGGTCCAGCTCTCCGGCCGGTGTCACTACGGCGCTGGAGCCCTCTTCCCGCACCTCCACCAGAAGCCGGCCCGACTGTGCGCTGCCGACCGTCCCGTGGTCCATGCCGTCTCTCTCCCGAGGTCGTGGCTGCTGATGCCCTCGAACATTACGCCTTCCCCGCGCACTCCGACACCCGAACAACCGCGCACAAACGGACATATCGCAACACAATGCACTTGCGACTCGCTCGGTACAGCGGGTAGGGCTAGTAAGGACACACATCCCTACACGCCGGCTTCGGAGGCGCCGCACACCGTAGTGCACGCACTGGCTTCGGCAGCCATATGCCGAGAACGATGGAGGACACCCATGTCACCCCGGCTCGACGCATCGCATACCCCGATCGCGACGTCGACACCCCCACCGGAACAACTGGATCATCCCATCGGCGCCCTCGATCTCCCCGAGGGACTCCCGGAGATCCCCCCGTACGACGAGATCGGCCCGGTCGACGCGCGGGCGCTGTCCAAGACCCTCTTCGAGCGCCTGGAGTCGCTGGAGGAAGGGACGCACGAGCACGCGTACGTCCGCAACACGCTCGTCGAGCTGAACCTCGCGCTCGTCAAGTTCGCCGCCTCCCGCTTCCGCTCCCGCAGCGAGCCGATGGAGGACATCATCCAGGTCGGCACGATCGGCCTGATCAAGGCGATCGACCGCTTCGAACTCGCCCGGGGTGTGGAATTCCCCACATTCGCGATGCCGACCATCATCGGCGAGATCAAACGCTTCTTCCGGGACACCTCGTGGTCCGTGCGCGTCCCGCGCCGGCTCCAGGAACTGCGGCTGGACCTCGCCAAGGCCGGGGACGAACTGGCGCAGAAGCTGGACCGCGCCCCGACGGTCGCGGAACTCGCCGAGCGTCTCGGCCTCTCCAACGAGGAGGTCGTCGAGGGCATGGCCGCCTCGAACGCCTACACCGCCTCCTCGCTCGACGCCCAGCCCGACGAGGACGAGTCCGAGGGCGCGCTCACGGACCGCATCGGCTACGAGGACCACGGGCTCGAGGGCATCGAGTACATCGAGTCGCTCAAGCCGCTGATCGCCGGTCTGCCGTCCCGCGACCGGAAGATCCTCTCGCTGCGGTTCGTGGCGAACATGACGCAGTCGGAGATCGGTGAGGAACTCGGCATCTCCCAGATGCACGTGTCCCGGCTGCTGTCGCGCACGCTGGTCCAGCTGCGCAAGGGACTGACCGTGGAGGAGTGACCCCGCGTGCACCCTGGGAGCGGCCCGGCCGACGCGCCGGGCCGCTCCCGCGTTCGCGGACGCACTCCACCGGTTGGTGGGTACCCGACCGGGCAACCGTCATGCCGCCGCAGTACGCCCCGTCCGTACGTCCCCCGAAGGATGCCCATGACTGTCACCGCGGCCCGCGGCGGCCGGCTCACCGATCTTCCCGTTCTGCTGGTCGCGGTGGTGTGGGGTTCCAGCTATCTGGCCGCCAAGGGCGTCACCACGGAGCGGACGGTGCTCGCCGTGCTGGTGCTGCGGTTCGCCGTGGCCGTGCCGGTGCTCGTCGTCGCCGGCCGGCGCCGGCTGCGCGCGCTGAGCGCGGCCCAGCTGCGCGGGGGCGGGCTGCTGGGGCTGATCCTCGCCGGGATCTTCCTGCTGGAGACGTACGGGGTGGTGCACACCTCGGCGACGAACGCGGGCCTGATCATCAGCCTCACCATGGTGTTCACGCCGGTCGCCGAGAGCTGGGTGCGCGGCACCCGGCTTCCCGGGTCCTTCGTGGCGGCGGCCGGACTGTCGGTGCTGGGCGTCGCCCTGCTGACCCTGGGCGCGGGTTTCACCGCCCCGACCGGCGGCGACCTGCTGATGCTCGGGGCCGCCGCCGCCCGTACGGCACACGTCCTGGCCATGTCCCGCATGGAGTCGGTGCGCGGGGCGGACGCGCTGTCGCTGACGACCGTTCAGCTGGGCGGGGCGGTCCTCGTGTTCGCCGCCCTGGTCGCGCTTCCGGGCACCGGCGCCTCGCCCTGGTCGGCCGCGGCCGGGTTCGGCCTCGGGGACTGGCTGGGGCTGCTGTACCTGTCCGCGTTCTGCACGTTGCTCGCGTTCTTCGTGCAGATGTGGGCGGTCCGGCGCACGTCCCCGTCCCGGGTCAGCCTGCTGCTCGGCACGGAGCCGGTGTGGGCCGCGGCCGTCGGTATCGCCCTGGGCGGCGACCGGCCGGGCCCTCTCGGGTACCTCGGCGCGGTCCTGGTGCTTGCCGGTACGGCGTGGGGGCGGACGCCCGCGGACCGGGGACGGAAGGCCGGTGCCGGCGCGGACGACGCCGTCGCGGACGGCGTCACGGCGGACGGCGGGCAGGCCCCGGTGACGGGCGGCGGGCAGGTCCCCGTGGCGGGCGGTGGCTGCGAAGGCACCGCGGTGGAGCCCGCCTGACCCGTCCGCGGGGACGCCGCGCGGGCCGGCTGCCGGGGTTCCCGGCAGCCGGCAGCCGGTCAGACGACGCGGACGCCTCCGCGCCACACCCCGCTGACCAGCGGCACACCCGGCCGGTAGGCCAGGTGTACGTGGCTCGGGGCGTCCAGGAGGGTCAGGTCGGCGCGGGCGCCGGGCGTGAGGCGGCCGATGTCGGTGCGGCGCAGGGCGGCGGCGCCGCCCGCCGTGGCCGACCAGACCGCCTCGTCGGGGGTCATGCCCATGTCGCGGACGGCGAGGGCGATGCAGAACGGCACCGACGAGGTGAAGGAGGAGCCCGGGTTGCAGTCCGTGGAGAGGGCGACGGTGACGCCCGCGTCCAGCAGGCGGCGGGCGTCGGGCCACTCGGCGCGGGTGGAGAACTCGGCGCCGGGGAGCAGGGTGGCGACCGTACGCCCCTGGGACAGGGCGTCGACGTCCGCGTCCGTGAGGTGGGTGCAGTGGTCGGCGCTGGCCGCGTCGAGTTCGACGGCCAGCTGGACGCCGGGGCCGTAGGAGAGCTGGTTGGCGTGGATGCGCGGGTGCAGGCCCTTCGCCCGGCCGGCCGTGAGGATCGCACGGGCCTGGTCACCGTCGAAGGCGCCCTTCTCGCAGAACACGTCGATCCAGCGGGCGTGCGGCGCGCAGGCGTCCAGCATCTCGCCGGTGACCAGGGCGACGTAGGCCGCCGGGTCGTCGGCGTGCTCCGGGGGGACGATGTGCGCGCCGAGGTAGGTGACCTCGTCGGTGTGCCCGGCCGCGATGCGCAGGGCGCGCGACTCGTGCTCGACGGTCAGGCCGTAGCCCGACTTGGTCTCCAGGGTGGTGGTGCCCTGGCGGAGCGCCTCCGCCAGGTAGCGGGTCAGGTTCGCCTCCAGCACCGCGTCGCTCGCGGCCCGGGTGGCGGCGACCGTGGTGCGGATGCCGCCCGCGGTGTAGGAGCGGCCGGACATGCGGGCGTTGAACTCCTGCGTGCGGTCGCCCGCGAAGACCAGGTGGGAGTGGGAGTCCACGAACCCCGGCAGCACCGCCCGGCCGCCCGCGTCGACGCGGTTGTCAGTGGCGGGTGCTTTGCTTGATTCACCGGTCCACGCGATGCGGTCGCCGTCGATGACGACGGCCGCGTCCTGCACCAGACCGAGGGGGGAGCCTGTGAGGGAGGGGTCGTTGGTGACCAGCGTGGCGATGTTGGTGATGACGGTGCTGCTGCTCATGGTGTCGTCCTCAGGGGGGTCGGCGGTCCTCAGCCGCGCAGGGCTTCGACGGCGGCGGCCAGCGCCCGCGGCACGTCCGGTACGAGCGTGTGCGCGCCGTCGCGTACGACATGCCGGCCGCCCACGACCGTGTGCCGTACGTCCGCCGCGCCCGCCGCGAAGACGGCCGTCTCGGCACCCAGCCTCGGCGGCGGCCCGGCCGTCCTGACCGAGTCCAGGGCGATCGTCGTCAGGTCGGCGAGCGCGCCGGGCTCGATGGTGCCGGCGTCGTCCCAGCCGAGGGCGGCGTGTCCGTCGGCGGTGGCGGCCCGCAGCAGTGCCGCGGCGGTCCAGTGGCCGCGGGTGCGGGTGCGCAGCCGCTCGTCCAGCTCCATCGCGCGTGCCTCTTCGAGCAGGTCGATGACGGCGTGGCTGTCGGAGCCCAGGGAGAGCGGGGAGCCGGCCCGTTGCAGCGCGGCGGCCGGGCCGATGCCGTCGGCCAGGTCCCGTTCGGTGGTGGGGCACATGCAGGTGCCGGTGCCCGAGCCGCCGAGCAGGGCGATGTCCTCGTCGGTGAGGTGGGTGTTGTGCACACCGGTGGTGCGCGGCCCGAGGACGCCGTGGTCGGCGAGCAGCCGGGTGGGCGTGCGGCCGTGGGCGGCCCGGCAGGCGTCGTTCTCGGCGGTCTGCTCCGACAGGTGCACGTGCAGCGGGGCGCGCCGCTCCTCGGCCCACCGTGCCACGGTCGCCAGCTGACCGGCGGGCACGGCCCGTACGGAGTGGATCGCCGCCCCGATCCGCGCGTGGTCCCGCTCCCGGAGACCCGCGCAGCGTGCGGCCCAGGTCTCCGCGTCGCCGTCGGAGAAGCGCAGCTGGTGGCTGTCGGGCGGCTGCCCGAAACCGGCGGAGAGGTAGCAGGTATCGAGGAGGGTGATCCGGATCCCGGCCTCGGCGGCGGCGGTGATCAGCGCCTCGCCCATGGCGTTGGGGTCGGCGTAGGGGGTGCCGCCGGGCGCGTGGTGCACATAGTGGAACTCGCCGACGCAGGTGATGCCGGCGAGGGCCATCTCGGCGTACACCGCGCGGGCCAGGGCGTGGTAGGTCTCCGGGGTCAGCCGGTCGGCGACGGAGTACATCACCTCGCGCCAGGTCCAGAAGGTTCCGCTGCCGACCTGGACGGTGCCGCGCAGCGCGCGGTGGAAGGCGTGGCTGTGGGCGTTGGCCAGGCCCGGGAGGGTCAGCCCGCGCAGCACCTCGGCGCCGGGCGGCGGGACGGGGGTCGCGGTGCGGACGGCCGTGACGCGGCCCCGCGTCACCTCGACCGTCACGCCCGGCTCGACCCGGTCGCCCAGCCAGGCGTGCTCCAGCCAGAAGGTTCCCTCGGTCACCGGCAGGCCAGTCCTTCCAGTACGTCGGCGAGTGCGCGCACCCCGGCCACGCAGTCGTCCTCGGCCGCGGACTCGGCCGGGGAGTGCGAGACACCGGTGGGGTTGCGCACGAACAGCATGGCGGTCGGGATGCTCCCGGACAGGATCCCGGCGTCGTGTCCGGCACCGGTTCCGAGGACGGGCACCCGCAGGCCGGTGTCCCGGCCCAGGATGCGGGCGAGTTCGTCCCGCAGGGCGTGGTCGAACTCGACGACCGGGGTGAAGGACTCCCGGACGACGTCGAGCTCGACGCCGTGGGCGGCGGCGTACTCGCGGGCGGCCTTCTGTACTCCCCCGACGACCGTGTCCAGGGTCTCCTGGTCGGCGGCGCGGGAGTCGAGCCAGCCGCGCACCAGCGAGGGAATGGCGTTGACGCCGTTCGGCTCGACGGAGATCTTGCCGAAGGTGGCGACGGCGCCGGCGAGTTCGGCCTCGCGGCGGGCGGCGAGCACGGTCTCGGCGTAGGACGGCATCGGGTCGCGGCGGTCGGCCAGCCGGGTGGTGCCGGCGTGGTTGGCCTCGCCGCGGAAGTCGAACCGCCAGCGGCCGTGCGGCCAGATGGCGCTGGCGATGCCGACCGGGTCGCCGGACAGGTCCAGCGCGCGGCCCTGTTCGACGTGCAGTTCGACGAAGGCACCGATCCGGGCCAGCCGCTCGGGGTCGGCGCCGATGGCCTCGGGGTCGTACCCGGCGGCCTCCATGGCGCGCGGCAGGCTGACCCCGTCGCCGTCGGTGAGCCGGTGGGCCTGCTCGACGGTCAGCTGCCCGGCGGTCAGCCGGGACCCGACGCAGGCGAGCCCGAACCGGGCACCCTCCTCGTCCCCGAAGTTGACGACGGCCAGGGGCCTGGTGAACTCGGCTCCCCTGCCGCGCAGCTCGTCCAGGGCGGCGAAGGCGGACACCACTCCGAGGGGCCCGTCGAAGGCGCCGCCGTCCGGCACGGAGTCCAGGTGCGACCCGGTGACGACGGCGTCGCCGGCGGCCGGATCGCCCAGCCAGGCCCACTGGTTGCCGTTCCGGTCGACCTCGTACGCCAGCCCCCGGATGCGGGCCTGCTCCTCGAACCAGGCCCGGCAGTCGGCGTCGGCCCCGGTCCAGGCGTAGCGGCGGTATCCCCGGGAGCCGGGGTGGCGGCCGACGGGGAGCAGTTCCGCCCACATCTCGTGGAAGGAGCTGCCCACGACGGACTCGGCAGAACGCTGGGTCACGCCTCGTCACCCTCGCGCATCGGCACCCGGACCCCGCGCTCGGCGGCCACCGACTCGGCGCTGTCGTACCCGGCGTCCACGTGCCGGATGACGCCCATGCCCGGGTCGTTGGTGAGGACGCGCCGGATCTTCTCGCCGCCCAGCTTCGTGCCGTCGGCCACGGTGACCTGGCCGGCGTGGATGGACCGTCCCATGCCGACACCGCCGCCGTGGTGGAGGGACACCCAGGAGGCGCCCGAGGCGACGTTGACCATGGCGTTCAGCAGCGGCCAGTCGGCGATCGCGTCGGACCCGTCGAGCATGGCCTCGGTCTCGCGGTACGGGGAGGCGACGGAGCCGCAGTCCAGGTGGTCGCGGCCGATGGCCAGCGGGGCGGCCAGTTCGCCGCTCGCCACCATGTCGTTGAAGCGCTCGCCGGCCTTGTCGCGCTCGCCGTAGCCGAGCCAGCAGATACGGGCGGGCAGGCCCTGGAAGTGGACGCGCTCGCCGGCCATCTTGATCCAGCGGGCCAGGGACTCGTTCTCGGGGAACAGCTCCAGGAGCGCCCTGTCGGTCTTGGCGATGTCGGCGGGGTCGCCGGACAGGGCGGCCCAGCGGAAGGGGCCCTTGCCCTCGCAGAAGAGGGGGCGGATGTAGGCGGGGACGAAGCCGGGGAACGCGAAGGCGCGGTCGTAGCCGGCGAGCCGGGCCTCGCCGCGGATGGAGTTGCCGTAGTCGAAGACCTCGGCGCCGGCGTCCATGAAGCCGACCATGGCCTCGACGTGGCGTGCCATGGACTCGCGGGCGCGGGTGGTGAAGCCCGCCGGGTCCTTGGCGGCGGCGTCGGCCATGTCCTCGAAGGCGATGCCGGTGGGGAGGTAGGCCAGCGGGTCGTGCGCGGAGGTCTGGTCGGTGACGATGTCGATGGGCGCGTTCATGGCGAGCAGCTGCGGAACCAGTTCGGCCGCGTTGCCGAGGACGCCGATGGACAGCGGGCGGCGGGCGTCGCGGGCCTCGACGGCCAGCTGGAGGGCGTGGTCCAGGCTGTCGGCCGCGACGTCGAGGTAACGGTGCTCGATGCGGCGCTCGATGGCGCGCGGGTCGCAGTCGATGCAGAGGGCGACACCGTCGTTCATGGTCACGGCGAGGGGCTGGGCGCCGCCCATGCCGCCGAGGCCGGCCGTGAGGGTGATCGTCCCGGCGAGGGTGCCGCCGAACTTCTTCGCGGCGACGGCGGCGAAGGTCTCGTAGGTGCCCTGGAGGATGCCCTGGGTGCCGATGTAGATCCAGGAGCCGGCGGTCATCTGGCCGTACATGGTCAGGCCGAGGGCCTCCAGGCGGCGGAACTCCTCCCAGTTGGCCCAGTCGCCGACGAGGTTGGAGTTGGCGATGAGGACGCGCGGGGCCCACTCGTGGGTCTGCATCACACCGACCGGGCGGCCGGACTGGACCAGCATGGTCTCGTCCTGCTTGAGGGTCCGGAGCGTGCGCACCATGGCGTCGAAGGAGCGCCAGTCACGGGCGGCCTTGCCGGTGCCGCCGTAGACGACGAGCTTGTCGGGGTGCTCGGCGACCTCGGGGTCGAGGTTGTTCTGGAGCATGCGCAGGGCGGCTTCCTGCTGCCATCCCAGCGCGCTGAGTTCCGTGCCGCGCGGTGCTCGTACGGGGCGGGGTCCCGACATCGTCTGCCTCCTCCGGTGCCTACGTCTATTCACATCCTGTCCCTCTGAATAGAGCTAGTCAATACATCGGGGCGGCCGGGTCCGCGCGCACCGGACGGCCGGCCCTGCCGGATGGAGGCGCCTTCGGGGCGGCGCAGGGATGTCCCGGGGTGGCACAGGAGTGGCGCGGGGGCCTGGAGGGGGCGCACGCGCCCGCTCTCACCACCCCTGAGCGCCCGCGCGCCGTTGACAGACCCCCCGCCGACGGTGATCAACTCCTGCGTCACAGAGGTCAGTCGACCCACACTAGTGCGCCGCAAGCATGTTCCAGCGGAAAATGCCAAACGCATCACCTCCCGCACACACGTTGCGTAGTGTCTCTGTCACTCAGCCGGAGTCCCAGGCGGGAGGGGAGCCACGGTGCCCGGAATCGACGAGTGCCTGCTGGAAGCGATGCGGTTACCGGGTGCCCGGGGAGCCGCGCTGGTGGACTGGACCAGCGGACTGGCCCTCGGAACCGTCGGGGAGGCGCCCGGCGGCGACCACGAGACGACCGCCGCCGAGGCCGCCGAACTGGCCCGGATGGCCACCGAACACGGCACCTTCGCGGCGCGCGGGGACGACCTGCTCCCCGTGGAGGACGTGATCATCAGCAACGGTGACAGCTACCACCTGCTGCGGTTCCTGGACACCTCCTTCGACAGCAGCGTGTTCCTGCACCTGTGGCTCGGCCGCGAGGAGGGCAACCTCGCGCTCGCCCGGATCCGGCTCGGCGAGATGGCCGCCCGGCTGGTGCTGGGATGACCATGGTCCGGATACCCACCCCGCCCCTGCCGGTGCGGGACAGGACGGGCCCGCGCGCGCTGTCGCCGATGCTGTCCCGGCTGGCCGAGGAGCGGGCCACCGGCGTCCTGCTCCGCGAGTACGGCATGCTGTACCTCGCCGAGGGCCGGGTGGTGCACGCCGAGAGCCCCCTCGCCCCCGGTCTCGACGTGCTCCTCACCGCCCACGGCACCCTCGCGGCCACCGCCTGGCAGTGGGCCGCGGCCCGCACCGCGGGCCCCCCGCAGGCCGCCGGACTCCTGCTGGACTCCGGGCTGCTGCCCGCGGGCGCGCTGGAGCTGTGCCACCTGGACGCGTTGTACGACGCCGGGTACTTCGCGCTGGCGCCGAGCAGCACCCCGGGCCGGTTCCGCTACGACAGCACGCCCCGGCCCGGCCCGCTGCCCTCGGTCCCGGTCGTCGCGCTGGAACGCGAGACGCTGCGGCGCCGCCTGCTGCTGCACCGGCTGTGGCCCGACCCGGCCGTCGACGGCGCCCCGCTGATCCGCGCGGACCCGGCTGCGGCCACGCCGCTCACGCCCCGGCAGCGGGGGGTCCTGGACCGCGTGGACGGCGTCCGCTCGGCCGTCGAGATCGCCCGGAACCTGGGGCGGCAGGCCTTCCACACGCTCGTCGACGTACGCCGGCTCGCGGCGGCCGGCCACGTCGCCCCGGCGACAGCCGGGAGCGCGCGGCCCGCTCCGCCACCCCCACCGCCGGTCACCGACCCCGACATCGCGCTGCTGAAGAGGCTCAGGGATGCGCTGGAGGCACTTTGAACGGCACCGCCCCGCCGAGAGGAGCAAGCTGATGGCGTCCGAGGAGGACCTCCAGGCCGTCCTGGAGGAGCTGCGCCGGCTGCGCACCCGGGTGCCCCAGCTCACCGGCGCCCTGGCGGCCGGTGCCGACGGTCTCGTCATCGCCCACGACACCCCCGGGGTCGACCCGGAGGGATTGTCCGCGCTCACCGCCGCCGCGCTCGGCGTCGCCGTACGCGTCACCGACACCACCGGGCACGGCGGCTTCCGCGAGCTGCTGGTGCGCGGCGAGCGCGGCTACGTCGCCACCTACGCGGCCGGCCGTACCGCCGTACTGACCCTGCTCGCCCAGGACCGGGTCAACGTCGGCCGGCTGCACCTGGAGGGCCGCCGGGCCGGAGCGCGCGTCGGGGAACTGCTCGACGCCGCCGAGGCAGCGGCCCGGGCCGCCCGCCCGGCCCGGAGGCCGCCGGGCGCCGTCAGCTCCGCGCTCCCGGCCCGCGCCCGCCCGACCCCCCGCACCACGAGCGCCGAAGCGCGCACCGCAACCGACAGCTGAACGATCCGAGAGGACCCACCATGGCCAACACCGAGACCGCGCTGAAAGAGGCGCTGACCTCCATCGAGGGTGCCACCGGCGTCGCGCTCGTCGACTACACCAGCGGGATGGCGCTGGGCACGATGGGCGGCAGCAAGACCTTCGACCTGAACGTGGCCGCCGCCGGCAACACCGACGTGATCCGCGCCAAGATGCGCACGATGGAGATGCTGGGCCTCAAGGGCGGCATCGAGGACATCCTCATCACCCTGTCGGACCAGTACCACCTGATCCGCCTGCTCAACAGCCGCGGCGGCAACGGCCTGTTCCTCTACCTGGTCCTCGACTCCAGCCGGGCCAACCTGGCGATGGCCCGGCACCAGCTGAGGCGGATCGAGGAGGAGCTGGAGGTCTGACGGCGGCTCACACGAGTGCCGCGGTACGGCGGCGGGCCCCGCCCGGGGCCGCGTCGCCGGCCGCGACGCCCGTACCGCGCAGGCCCCTGACGGCCTTGCCCGCCGGGCGTCCGCCGTACCGGCCGAGCCAGTCGACGCGCACCCACAGCAGCGTCTGCGCGGCTCGCTCCAGCCGGCCGAGCCACGCGGCCTTCAGCCACAGCCCGGTGCCCAGCCCGGCCAGCAGCAGGCCGCCGGCCACGGGCACGGCGAAGGCGGACCCGAGGGCGGAGGCGCCCCCCAGCAGCAGCCACCAGCGGTGGCCCCGGCGCCAGTTGCGCACGGTCACCGCCCGGTCCTGCAGGACGTCGTACTTGCCGGCGCGGGCCGCGCCGCGGGCGAGGTCGGCGTACCGGCCCCGGCGGGCGAGCACCACGCCGGCCGCGCCGAGCAGGAAGAGCGCCGCCCCGGCGAGGACGCCGATCCGGCGTCCGGTCAGTCCCTGCGGCACGGCACCGATCCCCGCGGCGACCACACCGGTCCACCAGAGCGGAGCGGCCCCCGCCCGTACGACGACGGCCACCCGGGCCAGTCCCTGTCCTCCGCGCGCCACGTCAGCCTCCCGTGTCACGTTGCAGTGAGCGCCTGTGTTCCCCAGGGAAGCTAATAGCAGAACGTGAGACGAGTCTGAGAGAGGTCGCGCGGGATTCTCACTCCACGAACAGCCCGCGTGCGGCCGCGCCCGCGTCGAACTCCTCCAGGCGGGCCTGGGCGTCCGGCAGGTCGTCGCAGACCGCCTCCAGCAGCACCCGGCCGAGCAGCATCGGCGCGCACGCGGTGTCGAAGGCCAGCCCGGTGCCGACGGCGGCGGGCAGCAGCAGGTCGGAGTACTTCGCGACGGGCGCGAACGCGGAGTCGGCGACCGTGACGACGGTCAGGCCCGCGTCCCTGGCGTAGGCGAGGGTGTCCACGACCTCGCGGGGATGCCGGGGCAGCGCGAAGCACAGCAGGGCGGTGGCACCCGCGCGGACGGCGGCGTCGATGCGGTCGTGGATCATGGTGCCGCCCTCGTGGAGCAGCCGGACGTCGGGGTGGACCTTGGCGGCGAAGTAGGCGAAGCCGTACGCCTGGGAGGCGGCGGCGCGCAGTCCGAGCACCGGCAGCGGGCGGGAGGCGGCGAGGATCCGCCCGGCCTTCTGCACCGGGCGCGGGTCGGCGAGCAGCTCGGCGAGGTGCCTGAGGTTCTCGATCTCGGCCTCGACGGCCTGCTGGTACTCGTTGTAGGCGCCGGCCCCGGTGGCCGGCTCGGCCGGCACGACCTCGCGCAGGTGCCTGCGCAGGGCCGGGTAGCCGTCGAAGCCGAGGGCGACCGCGAACCGGGTCACCGACGGCTGGCTGACCCCGGCCAGGTCGGCCAGCTCCACGCTGGACAGGAAGGGCACGTCGGCGGCCCGGCGCACCATGCTGTGCGCGATGCGGCGCTGGGTCGGCGTGAGCCGGTGGCCCTCGAAGAGGGCCTGCAACCGGTTGGCCGGGCTGTCGGTCGCACTCATGACGTACTCCCCCTCTGCGAGTCCTCGACGCCCCGGGAGAGTACAGCGCCGGGGCCCGGACACACACCGGTTGTTTATTCAGAGAGCGTGTCACTGCATACCGTTATACATCCCGCGGGGCCGGAACGGGGGCCAGCCCCAGTGCGCCACGGCCGGCCGCTCCCTAGGCTGGCCCGCATGAGCACACTCGACCCGCGAGGCACCGACCTCGGGAGGGACCTCGACGCCGCCGTGCAGGCCCGCAGGGAACTGGGCGACGACTACGACTCCGTGCTGGTCGACTCCTTCCTGGAGAAGGTCGAACAGCGGATCGACGACGTGGTGGACCGCCGGGTGCGGCGCCGGCTGGCCGAGCAGGACATGGCGGCGGCACGCGGCACCCGGCGGCCGAAACCGGCCGACTCCTGGGCCGAGCGCTACGGCTTCGCCCTGATCACGCTGGTCCTGGCGATTCCGCTGTCCGCGATCGCCGCCGCCTTCGCAGGGCTGTCGGGAATGGTCGTCACCTGGCTCGGCATCGTCGGCGTCAACGCGGTGCAGGCGGTCCGGCTGAACCCCGGGCTCTTCCCCGCCCGTAACGGGTCCACCGAGGACGACTGACCGACCCGGCCGATGCCGGGGACGACCGACCGGCCCGGCCGATGCCGGTGACCCGCGCGTCGGACCCGGGGGCCATGCCGGCGACCCGCGTCCACGGACCCGGCAGCCGTGCGCGGACCGGAGACGGCCGGGGGACTCGCGGTGCCCGGCAGCGGGGCGACCCCGCGGAAGACTTTCGCGGGGACCGCCGCACCCCCGTTTCCGGGGGGCGGGACGACGGCGGTCCCCGCGCTGGACGCGGGCCGGGTCAGGCCGGTCACCCGCGTCCGTGGCGTCCAGGGAGGTCCGGGAGCCGCTCCGGAGGTCCAAGGCGCCGTTCGGCGCCGGCCTGGGCGGGAAGCCATCTCCCCGGGCGCGAAGCCCGGGAGGTGCTCCCACCGCCCCTGCCGACACCGACCACTGTGCCGGGCCCGTGTTAAGCGGGTGCTGCGCGCACATGACACGCGCGTACCACTTCCGCGAACCCCGTCCCCCGGCGCTCGCGGCGCCCCCGGGCCGGGCGCCGCGGTCCGCTACTTGCCGCCGCCCTTGGCCAGGAAGGCCAGGAGGTCCTGCCGGCTGATCACACCGGTCGGCTTGCCCTCGACGAGGACGATCGCCGCGTCCGCCGCGCCGAGCACCGACATCAGGTCGCCGACCGGCTCGCCGGAGCCGACCTGGGGCAGCGGCGCCGACATGTGCTTCTCCAGCGGGTCCTCCAGCGACGCGCGCTGGCTGAACAGGGCGTCCAGCAGCTCCCGTTCCACGACCGAGCCGACGACCTCGGCGGCCATGACGTCCGGGTGCCCGGCGCCCGGCTTGACGACCGGCATCTGCGAGACGCCGTACTCGCGCAGCACCTCGATGGCCTGGCCGACGGTCTCCTCCGGGTGCATGTGCACCAGGGACGGGATGGTGCCGCCCGCCTTGTCACTGAGGACGTCGGCGACGCGGGCGCTCGGGCCCTCGTCCTCCAGGAAGCCGTAGTCGGCCATCCACTCGTCGTTGAAGATCTTGCTGAGGTAGCCACGGCCGCTGTCCGGCAGCAGGACGACCACGACGTCGTCCGGGCCGAGCCGCTCGGCGACCTCCAGCGCGGCGACGACGGCCATGCCGCAGGAGCCGCCCACCAGCAGACCCTCCTCCTTGGCCAGCCGGCGGGTCATCTGGAAGGAGTCCTTGTCGGAGACGGCGACGATCTCGTCCGCGACGGTGCGGTCGTAGGCGGTCGGCCAGAAGTCCTCACCGACGCCCTCGACGAGGTACGGCCGCCCGGAGCCGCCGGAGTACACGGAGCCCTCGGGGTCGGCGCCGATCACCTTGACCGCGCCCTGGCTGGCCTCCTTCAGGTACCGCCCGGTGCCGGAGATGGTGCCGCCGGTGCCGACGCCCGCGACGAAGTGGGTGATCTTCCCCTCGGTCTGCTCCCACAGCTCGGGGCCGGTCGAGTGATAGTGCGAGAGCGGGTTGTTGGGGTTGGAGTACTGGTCGGGCTTCCACGCGCCCGGCGTCTCACGGACGAGCCGGTCGGAGACGTTGTAGTACGAGTCCGGGTGCTCCGGAGCCACGGCGGTCGGGCACACCACGACCTCGGCGCCGTACGCGCGCAACACGTTGATCTTGTCGGTGCTCACCTTGTCGGGGCACACGAAGATGCACTTGTACCCCTTCTGCTGCGCGACGATGGCCAGCCCGACGCCGGTGTTCCCACTGGTCGGCTCGACGATCGTGCCACCCGGCTTCAGTTCCCCGCTCTGCTCGGCGGCTTCGATCATGCGCAGGGCGATGCGGTCCTTCACGGAGCCGCCCGGGTTGAAGTACTCCACCTTGGCCAGGACGGTCGCCTGGATGCCCTTGGTGACGCTGTTGAGCCTCAGCAGCGGGGTGTTGCCGACGAGGCTGATCATCGAGTCGTGGAATCGCACCGTTGTCTCCGGTTGCTTGCGCAAAATGTGGTCGTAAGTGGTGCCGCCAGCCTAAGGCCCCGGGGAGAACCGGGGCGGTCGTTCACTCCCCGTCGAGATTGGCGGACGGTCCGTACGGGGCAAGGAGTGGGTGTACGGCTACGAGGAGGTGGCGGCGACGCATGACGAGCATGTCCAGGGCGAGAGTGGCCCGGCGCATCGCGGCCGGAGCGGCGTACGGCGGGGGCGGGGTCGGGCTGGTCGGCGCCGCGGTCGTCGGCCTGGTGCTGACGGAGCTGCGGCTCGCCCGGCGCCACGTGGGCAACGGCAGCAGCGGCCGGGTGCCGACGGCCGACGGGGTGTACGGCCACGGGTACGACATCCCCGGTGAACCTCATCTCCGTCTGACCATGCTCGGCGACTCCACGGCCGCGGGGCAGGGCGTGCACCGGTCGGGCCAGACCCCGGGGGCGCTGCTGGCGTCCGGCCTGGCGGCGGTGGCGGAACGCCCGGTGGAGCTGCGGAACGTGGCGCTGCCCGGGGCCCGGTCCGACGACCTCGACCGCCAGGTGGCTCTGGTGCTCTCGTCCGCGTTCCCGGTCCCGGACGTCTGCGTGATCATGATCGGGGCGAACGACGTGACCCACCGGATGCCGCCGACCCGCTCGGTACGGCACCTGTCGGCGGCGGTACGACGGCTGCGCACGGCCGGCGCCGAGGTCGTGGTCGGCACCTGTCCCGACCTCGGCACGATCGAGCCCGTGCAGCAGCCGCTGCGCTGGCTGGCCCGGCGGGCGTCCCGGCAGCTCGCGGCGGCGCAGACCATCGGGGCGGTGGAGCAGGGCGGACGCACGGTGTCGCTGGGCGACCTGCTCGGCCCGGAGTTCGAGGCGAACCCGCGGGAGCTGTTCGGGCCGGACAACTACCACCCGTCGGCGGAGGGGTACGCGACGGCCGCCATGGCGGTGCTGCCGACGGTGTGCGCGGCGCTGGGCCTGTGGCCGGCGGACGAGGAACGGCCGGACGCGTCGCGGCGCGAGGGGTTCCTGCCCGTCGCCCGGGCGGCGGCCGAGGCCGCGTCGGAGGCCGGTACGGAGGTCACGGCGGCGATGCCGACGGGGCCCCGGGGCCCGTGGGCGCTGCTCAAGCGGAGGCGGCGGCGCCGGGTGCCGGAAGCCGAACCGGCCCGGCCCTCGGCCTGACCGGTGTACGCCCGCCGTGCCGGGCGGGCGTACACCGGTCAGGCCCGTCGCGGCGGGCGGGCCGACCTCGCCAAGCAAGCGCTTAGACAATTGCGGTCAGTGTCACACCGCAACAACGGTGACCTGGGCCATACGGACGGGTAACTTCCCAACCGGCCCTGCCCGATCCCAGTCCAACTGGAGCCGTGATGCCCGAAGCCGTCATCGTCTCGACCGCCCGCTCCCCCATCGGCCGCGCGAACAAGGGCTCCCTGAAGGACCTGCGCCCCGACGACCTGACCGCCACGATCATCCAGGCGGCCCTCGCCAAGGTCCCCGAGCTGAACCCCGAGGACATCGACGACCTGATGCTCGGCTGCGGCCTCCCCGGCGGTGAACAGGGCCACAACCTCGGCCGCGTCGTCGCCGTGCAGATGGGCATGGACCACCTGCCGGGCTGTACGGTCACCCGCTACTGCTCCTCCTCCCTCCAGACCTCCCGCATGGCGCTGCACGCCATCAAGGCCGGCGAGGGCGACGTCTTCATCTCGGCCGGTGTCGAGACGGTCTCCCGCTACGTCCACGGCAGCTCCGACATGCCGGGCACCCACAACCCGCTGTTCGCCGAGGCCGAGGCCCGTACCGCCGAGGTCGCCCAGCAGGAGGGCAGCACCTGGCACGACCCGCGCGAGGACGGCCTGCTGCCCGACCCGTACATCGCGATGGGCCAGACCGCCGAAAACCTGGCCCGCTCCAAGGGCATCAGCCGCCAGGAGATGGACGAGTTCGGCGTCCGCTCGCAGAACCTCGCCGAGGAAGCCGTCAAGAACGGCTTCTGGGAGCGCGAGATCACCCCGGTGACCCTCCCCGACGGCACGGTCGTCAGCAAGGACGACGGTCCGCGCGCGGGCGTCACCCTGGAGGGCGTGTCGGGCCTCAAGCCGGTGTTCCGTCCCGACGGCCTGGTCACCGCCGCCAACTGCTGCCCGCTCAACGACGGCGCCGCCGCGCTCGTCATCATGTCCGACACCAAGGCGCGCGAGCTGGGCCTGACCCCGCTCGCCCGGATCGTGTCCACCGGTGTCTCCGGCCTGTCCCCCGAGATCATGGGCCTCGGTCCCGTCGAGGCGAGCCGGCAGGCGCTGCGCCGCGCCGGTCTCACCATCGACGACATCGACCTCGTCGAGATCAACGAGGCCTTCGCCGCCCAGGTGATCCCCTCCTACCAGGACCTCGGCATCGACCTCGACAAGCTGAACGTCAACGGCGGCGCCATCGCCGTCGGCCACCCGTTCGGCATGACCGGCGCCCGCATCACCGGCACGCTGATCAACTCCCTCCAGTGGCACGACAAGCAGTTCGGCCTGGAGACGATGTGCGTCGGCGGCGGCCAGGGCATGGCGATGGTCATCGAGCGCCTCAGCTGACACACCGTCCGTAGCGGGACGAGCACGTCCCGTCGCACAGGGGCCCGGAACCGAGGAGACACCTAGGTTCTGGGCCTTTCCGTGATCCAATCTCCCCCATGATGTGACCTATCTCGCTCACCGGAACAATCACCGCAGGTCAGAGCGGGTCAGCAGACTGCACACCCGCGCCACCCAGCCAAGTTTCTGTCCCTTTCGTGACGTTACGCACTGACAGCTCGATAGTCCGCCCTTCAAGCTGATGTAGGAAGTCGGGGGGACGAGTCTGAACCGGGAGTACGTCAGTGAGCGCAATGCCGATCGCCCTGCTGCTCACCACGGCCGCCACGGGCGCCGTGGGCGTCGCCGTCCTGCGCACCGTGCTGAAGCTGCGCCGCCAGCTCACGGAGCTCCAGCGGCAGCTGGCCGGGAACCAGGCGGCCGGCGCGCGCGCCCTGCTGCCGAACGCCCGCACCAGCGCGGACGCCGACCAGATACGCGCGGCGGTGGCCGAGGCGCTCGCCGAGGAGCGGGAGCGGGAGCTGGCCGAGGCACGCGCCTTCTGGGCGGCACAGGAGACCCGTGACGTCTCCGACGCCCCCTCGCTGCTGGGCCTGCCCGAGATGGACCTGTTCCTGCCCCGGCAGGCCGACTTCCTCGGACTGGAGCCGCTGGAGCCGGTGTCCGAGCCGACCGTGGACGCCGACGAGTTCGGCGGGGAGTCGCCGGAGCTGGCCGCGGCCCGACGCCGCCACCCCTCGCACCCCGACTTCGTCCCCGTGCAGTCCCCGGCGGTCAACGACCACGAGCGCACGGTGACAGCCCTGGAGCAGCTGGCCGCCGACCGCGTGGCCCTGTCCGACGTCCGCCCCGGCCCGCTCGGCACGCTGGACGTCTACGTCTTCGCCGACGGCACCACGCTGTGCATGACCCCGGGCCACCGCGAGACGGCCGAACGTCTGGCGGCGGCCCTGGAAGCGGGCGAGGCCCCGTACCTCCTGGGCGGCTCGGGCATCTCCGGCGCGTACACCCTGACGTTCGCGTGCGGCGAGGACATGCTCTACATCCTGGCCGACCGGGTCATCGCCTCCCTCTGACGCCGGCTCAGACCCCGGCCCGCTGCCGGGCCTCCTCCACCAGCCGCACCGCCTCGGCGACCTGTTCGTCGCTCTCCACCACGACCGCCAGGTCGTGCGCGGCCACGAGGATCTGGTCGGCGGCGGCGAACATCCCCGCATCCGGCATCTCCCGGGTCTCGGCGCCCGGCTCCTCCAGCTGCTGGGCCCGCCGGGACAGCTCCCGGGCCGCGGCCAGCGCCTCGGCGGCGGCCCCCCGTTGCAGCCGGCTCTGCGGAGCGGCCCGCAAGCGGTCGGCGAAATGATCCACTGCTCGGCTCAAGGGCGTCGTATCAACCACCCGCCGAGCGTAACGCGCCGCACTGTTGCCAATACGCGGACGCTCGGGCACGGTGACGGGAAGGACCGGCTCACATCCCCTTTGCCTTCGGAGGCGCCGATGTCCCACGTCTTGTCCGAAGAGACCCACCGCAACATACTCGCCCGCATTCCCCACTGCACCGGCCGCGAGGTCTCCGACTGGCTGCGCACCGTCGAAGAAGGCCCCGCCCTGTTCCGCTTCGAGGAGAAGGTCAGCTGGCTCCGGCACGAGTACGACCTCGCGTACGGCCACGCGAAGGCGCTCGTGCACGAGTACGACCTGAGGAGGGCGGCCCGCAAGCTGCTCTAGGCCCTCTCGTTCGGATCATGCCGGGCTCGCGGGTTCCGGCACCGCGCCTCGCCGCGTTGTCGTCGGTTGCCATGGCTCCGCCATGGCGCCCTCCTCCGCCGTGCGATGCACGGCACCAGAACCCGCTCCCTGATCCGGCCTGATCCGAACGAAAGACCCTAGCCGGCGCCGCCGCACCGGCGAAGTGGACGACGAAGGGCCCCGGAACATGTCCGGGGCCCTTCGCCTACGACCGTCGGGGCCGCTAGTCGTTGCTGCTGAAGATCGCCACCAGGCGCAGCATCTCCACGTAGATCCACACCAGGGTCATGGTGAGGCCGAACGCGGCGAGCCAGGACTCGCTGCGCGGGGCGCCGTAGGCGATGCCGTCCTCGATCTGCTTGAAGTCGAGGGTCAGGAAGAACGCGCCGAGCAGGATCGCGATGATGCCGACGATCGCACCGAGCGGGCCGAGGCTGCGCAGACCGCCGTCGGCGGCGACACCGAACGCCACCAGCAGCAGGTTGACCGCCATGACCACCATGAAGGCGATCGCGATGGCGATGCCGATGCGGGCGTAGCGGGCGGTGACGCGGATCCAGCCGGCCTTGTAGACCAGCAGGGTCGCGGCCGACACCGCCATGGTGCCGAGCACCGCCTGGAAGGGGGCGCCGCTCCAGCGGCTGTTGTACATCTCGCTGATGACGCCGAGGAACACGCCTTCGAACGCGGCGTACCCGAGGATCAGCGCGGGCGACGGGGTGCGCTTGAAGCTCTGGACCATGGCCAGGACGAACGCGATCAGCGCGGAGCCGACGGCCAGGCCGTAGCTGGTGCCGGAGACCGGCAGCAGCGCCCAGGCGAGGACGGCGCCGACGGCGACCGTGCCGAGCGTGAGGGCCGAACGGACGACGACGTCGTCCATGGTCATCCGGTCGGTGGTGACCGGGGCCTGCGGCGGGGCGCCGTGCTGGACGTCGGTCTGCGCGTACGGGTTCTGCGCGTACGGGTTGCCCTGTGCGTAGGGGGAGCCCTGTGCGTACCCGGCCTGCGGTGCGGTGTTGAAGCCGGCGTAGCCGTTGTCGCGGCTGAACCCCCGTCGCGAGAAGACCGGGTTACTGCTCCTCATTTCACTCCTCCATGGCTGCCGTGCGCAGCCTTGGCTCAAGAGTAATGGATTGGCAAAGGATCGACCATGATACTTGAGGAGGATCTTTCCCCTGCCGTGCTTCCCCACACGCTACGCGCAGGACCGGTTCCCGGCCACGGACGATGACATTCCCTGACGAAGCCGCCGCCCGATCGAAAGGAAACCCGGTGTACGCCTCGGCGAGGTCGGCCTCGGCCGCCCGCGGGGACGCGACCCGCTCCAGATGGGCCGGCTGGAGGCGGAGGCCCGCCCTTCTCGAACCGGAGTGCGACGAGGTCCTTGCGTATCTCCGTCTGCGCGTGGACGGTCACGGACCGCCCCCGGTGAGCGGGGAAGCCGACGCGGTGGCGGCGCCGGCCGGAGCGCGGCGTGCCGCAGCCCCGCCCGCTCCGTCCCACCACCGCATGGGCGCGGATACGAGAAAACGGCCCCGGGGGGCCGTTCCCGTCGCTCGGCCGTGCTTGAAGGAAGGTGCCCGGAGCCGGACTTGAACCGGCACGCCCGCGAAGGGGCAGCGAGGTTTAAGCTCGCCGTGTCTGCTTTCCACCATCCGGGCAGGCCATGGGCTCCGCTTCGATTGACCGAGCCTATCGGCACCCGTCCCCCGGACAGCGGAGTATCGGACCGATGTTGTCTTATTTTATTGGCGCCTGAGGGTGCATCAGCCCAGGGAATGCGCCGTCCGCGCGTGCCAACAGCCTGACCTGACGTCCGTGCGCCTGTACGCGAAATGACGGAATTTCACCGTCCGAACGAGGGTGGCCCACCTGTTCTCGACAAGCGGGGGCAGTTCGGCACGGCCGGCCCGCTCTCTCGGGGTCGGCCGTCCTCCCCAGGTATGACACGGCGGCCTCCCGTCCACCCCGAGTCGCCCTTCGGAACCGGAACTGCGACTGACTACAGGCCCGCTCCGCGCCACGACGATGGACAGGTCCCCTCGCACACATGTCGTCCCGACAGGAGCACCGCCCCCGTGACCACCACACCCACCGCCGGCCGGACCACCGCCGTGGCCGCACGCGCCACGGAGCTGTCGAAGATCTACGGGCAGGGTGAGACCCGTGTCGTCGCCCTGGACCAGGTCTCCGTCGGCTTCCGTCAGGCCGAGTTCACCGCGATCATGGGCCCGTCCGGCTCCGGCAAGTCCACGCTGATGCACTGCGTGGCCGGTCTGGACACCTTCTCCTCCGGGTCGGTGCGCATCGGCGACACCGAGCTGGGCTCCCTGAAGGACAAGCAGCTCACCAAGCTGCGCCGGGACAAGATCGGCTTCATCTTCCAGGCGTTCAACCTGCTGCCGACACTGACCGCCCTGGAGAACATCACCCTTCCGATGGACATCGCCGGGCGGAAGCCGGACAAGGCGTGGCTGGACCGGGTCATCCAGATGGTGGGGCTGTCCGAGCGGCTGAGCCACCGGCCGTCCCAGCTCTCCGGCGGCCAGCAGCAGCGCGTGGCCGTCGCCCGGGCCCTCGCCTCCCGGCCCGAGATCATCTTCGGGGACGAGCCGACCGGCAACCTGGACTCGCGCGCCGGCTCCGAGGTCCTCGGCTTCCTGCGCAACTCCGTGCGCGAGCTGGGCCAGACGGTGGTGATGGTGACCCACGACCCGGTGGCCGCCGCGTACGCCGACCGCGTGATCTTCCTGGCCGACGGGCGGATCGTCGACGAGATGTACGACCCGACCGCCGACAGCGTGCTCGACCTCATGCGCAGTTTCCCCGGGGGCGGCGCCCGGACCGCCGAGTCCGACGCGAAGGGCCGTACCCGCTGATGTTCCGCACCGCCCTGCGCAACGTCCTCGCGCACAAGGCCCGGCTCCTGATGACCGTGCTCGCCGTCCTGCTCGGCGTGGCGTTCGTGTCCGGGACGCTGGTCTTCACCGACACCGTCTCCGACGCCTACCAGAGGAGTTCCGCCAAGGGCTTCGACCAGGTCGACGTCGCCGTACAGCCCGTCTACCAGGACTCCAGGGGCGACAAGGTCGGCAGGACCCCCGAACTGACCCGGGCCCTGCTCGACAAGGCGGCCCACGTCCCCGGGGCCGCCTGCGCCACCGGTGTCGTCAACGGTTTCACCGCCCTCGCCGGCAAGGACGGCAAGCTCGTCGGCGGGGACTGGCAGTCCGCCGGCGGTAACTACTGGGGCACCGAGGACCCCCGCTATCCGCTGGTGAGCGGCCGGGCGCCGCACGGCAGGGGTGAGGTGCTGATCGACTCCGCGACCGCGAAGCGGACCGGCTACGCGGTCGGTGACCGGGTGCGCCTGTCCGTCGACGGCCCGGTCCTCAGCCCGGTCGTCAGCGGCATCTTCACCACCGACGACGGCAACGTGGCCGCGGGCGGCAGCCTCGCCCTGTTCGACACCCCGACCGCGCAGGCGCTGTTCGGCAAGAAGGGCACGTACGACGAGATCGACGTGCGGGCCGCGGCCGGCACGAGCCAGCGGGCGCTCAAGGCCACGCTGGACCGGGCCCTGCCCGCCCACCTGGTGGAGACCACGACGGGCCGGCAGCTCGCCGACGACCAGGCCCGGGCCATCTCCGAGTCGATGAGCGGTCTGCGGCAGATGCTGCTGGTGTTCGCCGGCATCGCCCTGTTCGTCGGCACGTTCATCATCGCCAACACCTTCACCATGCTGGTCGCCCAGCGCACCCGGGAACTGGCCCTGATGCGCGCGGTCGGCGCCTCCCGCCGCCAGGTCACCCGCTCGGTGCTCGCCGAGGCGTTCGCGGTCGGCGCGGTCGCCGGCGTGGCCGGTCTGGCCGCCGGTGTCGGCATCGGCGCGGGCCTGCGCGCGCTGCTCGGCTCGTTCGGTGCGAGCGTGCCCGACGGGCCGCTGGTGGTCCGCCCCGGCACGGTGGTGGCCGCCCTCGCGGTCGGCGTCCTCGTCACCGTGCTGGCCGCCTGGCTGCCCGGCCGCCGGGCCGCGAAGATCCCGCCGGTGGCCGCGATGAACAGCGTGCACGCCAAGGCCACCACCAAGTCGCTGGTGCTGCGCAACACGCTGGGCGCGCTGTGCGCCGGGGCCGGTGTCGCGGTGGTCCTCGTGGCGACGTCGATGGACGCGGACGCGGCGCAGGGACCGATGGGTGTGGGCGCCGTCCTGCTGATCCTCGGCGTGTTCGTCCTGACCCCGCTGCTGTCCCGCCCGCTGATCGCGGCCGCCGCCCCGGTCCTGCGCGTCTTCGGGGTGGCGGGCAAGCTGGCCCGCCAGAACTCGGTGCGCAACCCGCGCCGTACCGCCGCCACCGCCTCCGCGCTGATGATCGGCCTGACCCTGATCACCGGCATGACGGTGATGGCGGGCAGCCTCCAGAGGTCGATCGACAAGATGGCCGGCGCGGCGATCCGCGCGGACTACGTCGTCTCGATGGCCAACCGCGGTCCGCTCTCCCCCGATGTGGCGCGCAAGCTTGCCGCGGCCGACGGGGTGACCGCCAGCAGCCCGCTGCGCAACGGCGAGTCCCGGATCGACGGCGACACGGAGTTCCTGACCGGCGTCGACGGCGCGGCCATCGGCAGGCTGACCGACCTGAAGGTGACCGACGGTTCCTTCACCGTGGGCGGCACGCGGGTCGTCGTGGACGAGGACGCGGCCGATCTCCACGGCTGGCGGGCCGGTTCCCGGTTCACCGCGCACTTCGAGGACGGCGGGACGCGGCGGCTGACGGTCGCCGGAGTCTACGAGGGCAACGACCTGCTCAGCGGGATCATCCTGGACGACAAGGTCCTCACCCCGCACCTGGCCGACCCGGCCGACATGCAGGTCATGGTCAGGACCGCGGACGGCGCGTCCGACGCGGCCAAGGACCGGCTGGAGAGGGTCCTCGGCTCCAACCCGGCGATCAGGGTTCAGGACAAGCAGGACATCTCGAATGAGATCGCTAAGACGTTCACGCTCATGCTGAACATGGTCTACGGCCTGCTCGCCATGGCGGTGATCGTCGCCGTGCTCGGCGTCGTCAACACGCTGGCCATGTCGGTCTTCGAGCGGGCGCAGGAGATCGGCATGCTCCGCGCGATCGGCCTGGACCGCCGGGCGGTCAAGCGGATGGTCCGCCTGGAGTCCCTGGTGATCTCCCTGTTCGGCGGGGTACTGGGCATCGGGCTGGGCCTCTTCTTCGGCTGGGCGGCGGGCGAGCTGCTGGGCACGAAGATGCCGACGTACGAACTGGTCCTGCCCTGGGGGCGGATGGCGGTGTTCCTGCTGCTGGCGGGGGTGGTCGGCGTGCTGGCGGCGCTGTGGCCGGCCCGCCGGGCGGCCCGGCTGAACATGCTGGCGGCCATCAAGGCCGAGTAGCCGTACGGCGACGGGCCCCGCTCCCGCGGTGGCGGAGCGGGGCCTTTCGTCGTCTCAGGTGTTCCAGGTACGGGTGCGCAGCGGCAGGCCGGAGGCGCCGGACTCGGGGGTGCGGACGGCCAGGACCTGGTTGACGCCGATGCGGTTGTGTTCGAAGGCGAGCGCGCAGGCGGCCATGTACAGCTGCCAGACGCGGGCCCGGCCGAAGCCGGTGAGCCCGACCGCGTGGTCCCAGCCGGCCTCCAGGTTGGCGACCCAGTGGCGCAGGGTGCGGGCGTAGTGCTCGCGGATGGACTCCACGTCCCGGACCTCGAAGCCGGCCCGTTCCAACTGGGTGACGGTCATGCCGAGGGGGGCGAGTTCGCCGTCGGGGAAGACGTAGGCGTCGATGAACGCGTCCGGCTGGTACGTCGACTCGTCCCGCTGCGGCCGGCGGGCGATCTGGTGGTTGAGCAGCCGTCCGCCGGGCCTCAGCAGCGCGTACAGCTGGCGTGCGTACTCCAGGTACCGTTCGGCGCCGACGTGTTCGGCCATGCCGATGGAGGAGATCGCGTCGAAGGGCCCGTCCACGACGTCCCGGTAGTCCTGGACCCGGATCTCCACCCGGTCGGTCAGCCCTTCGTCCGCGACGCGCTTACGGGCGTACGCCGCCTGCTCCTGCGACAGGGTGACCCCGACGACGCTCACCCCGTGTTCGCGGGCCGCGTGGACGGCCATGGAGCCCCAGCCGCAGCCGACGTCCAGCAGCCGCTGACCCGCCTTCAGCCCGAGTTTGACCGAGACCAGTTCGAGCTTGTCGCGCTGGGCGGACTCCAGGGTGGCGCCGCTCGCGTCGGCCTCCCAGTACGCGCAGGAGTACACCATCGAGGGGCCGAGGACCAGCTCGTAGAAGTCGTTGCCGACGTCGTAGTGGTGGCTGATGGCGCGCCGGTCGGTGCGCCGGGTGTGCAGGCCCCGGCGTGGTCTGCGGACCTCCTCGCGCGGCGGGGCGGGCGGGACGGGCGGACCGGCCAGCCTCAGCAGGTCACGGGCGGCGGCCCGCACGGCGGGGTCGCGTACGGCCTCGACCAGGCCACGGGCGTCCTCCCCGCGCTCCCAGACGAGACCCGAGATCGCGTCGAGCGCGGTGTACAGGTCGCCCTCGATGTCCAGGTCGCCGGAGACCCAGGCACGGGCCAGGCCCAGTTCGCCCGGTTTGAACAGCATGCGGCGCAGGGCGCGACGGTTGCGGACCACGAGCGCCGGGGCGTCCGGCGGCCCGGCCTGTGAGCCGTCCCAGGCCCGTACCCGTAACGGGAGCGGGGCTCCCAGCATCTGCTCGGCAAGACTCGTCAGCCGCGACGCGGCGTCGGCCATGGCGCACACCTCCGTGAGGGGAAATCGGCCCGTACCGTCTGCATCCGTCCCTGGAAACGATCGCGTACCCCGGTGTCATTCCCCTTCGTAAGCCCTCGCCGACACGCGGGCCGGCGGATTGTGCGCGCCGAGCCGTCACCGGTCAAGCCCCGAATTTCCCCGGCATGACCCGGGTGCGCGGGGTGCGCCCTAATGGATGCACGGCCCCCACCCATCCCCGCAGAACAGGAAGTGCAGCCTCATGACCCGTTCCTCCACGTACCAGCGCCTCGCCCTGCTCGCCGCCTCCACCACGGTGATCACCGGAGTCGCACTGCTGCCCACCAGCGCCTTCGCCGCGCCGCCGGCTCCGCACACCACCGCCTTCGCCATGGACGGCTCCGGTGCCGGTGCCGGTGCCGGTGCCGGTGCCGGCAGCGTCGACGCCGGCGGCACCGGCTCGGTGGGCCGGTGGACCGAGACCACCGACGAGGAGAGCGGGATATCCGCCCAGCTGCCCGGGGAGCCGGATACCCAGCGGCTCGCCGACGAGGACGGGCGCGCACACCAGGTGCAGACCGCCTACGGAGCCATCGGCTTCTCCGTCTTCGACGGGGACGACTTCGACCTCCCGGGCACCCTGAAGGAGAACCTGGACGCCTACAACCAGGACTCCCGGTCCCCCGACGACGTCCTTCACAGTGACAACGTCCAGGAGGGCACCACGGACGACGGGAGCCCCACCCTGGACGCGGACCTCACCGCCGCCGACGGCACCCTCGGCCACGTCACCTACACGGTCGTAAAGGGCCATCTGCTCGAGCTGTACGTGTTGGGCACCCAGGACAAGGTGGACGCCATGCAGGCCGACTACAACCAGCTCATGGACAGCGTGCGGCTGTCCGGCGACGGCACGGCGCCCTCGGGTGGCGACACGGCGTCGCCCGGCGACGGCACGGCGCCCTCGGATGGCGGCATGGCACCGTCCGGCGACGACACCCAGTACACCTGACCGCACAGCGTCCCGGGGCCCGGTCCGACGGCGGACCGGGCCCCGGCGGCTGTCACAGGCGGCCGCGCATGACGGACAGGGCGTTCAGCGCCTCCTCGCGGTTCTGGCCCGGGGAGGCGTCACGCAGGATGGTCACCTGGAGCAGGAACTGTCCGGTGCGGCCGGTCGCGGTCGTGTAGTACCAGTCCGCCTTCCGCCCGTCCCTGTCGACGGTCAGGTGGCCCTCCTCGGCCGACACCGCGTCGTCGAAGCCCTTCACCGTCGAGATGTCCACCTCGTGGATGTCCTCCCAGCGCGCCTTGCTCCCGGTGTCCGCCTCCCTCCCGCACCGCTGCGCGTCCGCCCGGAACCGGGCGGCATCGGCCTGCGCGAAGCCGGCGTTGCGGTAGACCATGACCGTCGACGTGGCGTATTCCGTCAGGTCCTTCTTGCGGACGTTGCGGTCCAGGTAGCCCAGCATGTTGACCCCGGGCTGCCGCACCACCTTGCAGCTGTCGTCGGCGACGAGTACCACCTTGTCGTCGTCCTCGTAGGGATCGTCCCGGACGGCGTCGGGCCCCCAGTCCGCCGGCGCCAGCGTCACCCGGCGGGTGATGTCCCGGGCCTGAGCGGGGGTGGTGGCGGACGGCGTGCCCCTGTCGCCGTGACGCGTCAGCACCAGCGCGGCCACCGCGGCGACGACGACCGCCACCGCCGCGCCGACCAGCACGCCGGACCTGCGCCACCAGGGGCGCCGCGGCGGCGGCAGGGTGACGGTGGGCGGGCCCAGGGGGCCGGAGGGCGGGCCGGGGGGCGGGCCCGGAGGCGGTTGGATGCTCACCTGCGTCGTGTACCACCCGGTGCCCCCGCCGACATGGTGGTGAGCGCGGAGATCACCTGACTGACGGGGAAAACCGTCTGCCCGGCCGCCCGCCCAGACCCGAAGGATCCGCCCGGGCACGCCGAAGGGGCCGCCCGCACCACGGATGGCAGGCGGCCCCTTCGGGCTGTACGGGGTGATCCCGAGGTCAGGAGGCCTTGGCCTTCTCCTCGGTCTTGGCGGCGGCGACCGGCGCCGGCTTGGCGGCCTCGTAGAACTCCTCGCGCGGGTTCTCCATGGCGCCCAGGGAGACGACCTCGCGCTTGAGGAACATGCCGAGGGTCCAGTCGGCGAAGACGCGGATCTTGCGGTTCCAGGTCGGCATCGCCAGACCGTGGTAGCCACGGTGCATGTACCAGGCGAGGCGGCCCTTGAGCTTGATCTTCATCTTGCCCATGACGATCATCGCCACGCCCTTGTGCAGGCCGAGACCGGCGACCGCACCCTTGTTGGCGTGCTCGTACTCCTTCTGCGGGAAGCCCCGCATACCGGAGATCACGTTGTCACCGAGGACGCGGGCCTGGCGCAGCGCGTGCTGGGCGTTCGGCGGGCACCAGGCGTTCTCGTTGCCCGCCTTGCGGCCGACGAGGTCCGGGACCTGGGCGTTGTCACCGGCGGCCCAGATGTAGTTCGTGCCCTTGACCTGGAGCGTGGGCTCGCAGTCGACGTGGCCGCGGGGGCCGAGGGGCAGGCCGAAGCGGGCGAGGGCCGGGTTCGGCTTGACGCCGGCGGTCCAGACGATGGTGTTGGAGTCGACCTCGAGGCCGTTCTTCAGCACCACGTGGCCGTCGACGCAGGAGTCCATCGAGGTGGAGAGGTAGATCTCCACGCCGCGGCTCTCCAGGTGCTCCTTGCCGTACTGGCCGAGCTTGGGGCCGACCTCGGGGAGGATCTTGTCGGCGGCGTCGACGAGGACGAAGCGCATGTCCTCGCGCGACACGTTCTTGTAGTACTTGGCCGCGTCCCGGGCCATGTCCTCGACCTCGCCGATGGTCTCCGCGCCCGCGAAGCCGCCGCCGATGAAGACGAAGGTGAGCGCCTTGCGGCGGATCTCCTCGTCGTCGGTCGAGTCGGCCTTGTCCAGCTGCTCCAGGACGTGGTTGCGCAGGCCGATGGATTCCTCGATGCCCTTCATGCCGATGCCCTGCTCGGCGAGGCCGGGGATCGGGAAGGTGCGGGAGACCGCGCCCATCGCGATGACCAGGTAGTCGAACGGCAGCTCGTACGCCTCGCCCACGAGCGGGGCGATCGTGGCGACCTTGCGGTCCTGGTCGATGGTGGTGACCCGGCCGGTGAGGACCTCCGCCTTCGGCAGCACGCGTCGCAGCGGGACGACGACGTGCCGAGGGGAGATGCTGCCGGCGGCGGCTTCGGGGAGGAAGGGCTGGTAGGTCATGTACGACCGGGGGTCGACGACCGTGACGGTCGCCTCGCCGTAGCGCATCTTCTTGAGGATGCGCCGAGCTGCGTACAGGCCTACGTACCCACCGCCTACTACGAGGATCCTGGGACGCTCCGTGGTGCTCATGCCATCGAGTATCCACCCGCTGCCGGGGGGTCGCTCGTGCGCCCCTTCACAAGCTCCGACGGGGCCTGTGTTAAACTCCGCGGCCCGCGTGACGCAGGTCATGCGGGTACGGGGGAACCGAGGAACGGCCGGCGCCGTTGTCAATGCCGCGTGAGCTGCCTCTCCGGGGCGACGCGGCGGCCGTGAGGGCCGCGTGACACCCCCGGGACGCATCCCTCAGGGGCACCCTCACGCCTCTCATCTGAACATGTTCAAACGACCTTTGGGGCCCCGGAAGGGCCTATGGACCCCTGTCGGGGATCCGACGTGAGGGATTTCCTTGTGAAGAACTTCACGAACCTTCTCGCGCACCTACGACAGAGGGCCCCCCGCGGGGCCCCCGAAGCCGCTCAAACGTTATCCAGCCTGCTCAGCAGATGGCTACCGTTCGGTAATAAAAGAGAGCTACGCCACCGACCACGCGGTGCCCGTCGAGGACCGCCCACGAACGCGACTCGCTCCGGTGGCAGCCGTGGTTCCGGTCTCGGACTTCGAAGCGCTGCCGTGCGCTCCTGACCGCACCGACCGCGCTCGGAGATGCCCCGTACCGACGGGCACCGACCTCAACGCGCCTCGTCCGCCGCGTAATGAGCGATGCCGTCGAGGATGTCGTGCTCACTCACCACGACCTCCTCGGCGCCGATCCGCTCCATGATCGCGAGCAGGACGAGGGCGCCCGCGCCGATGACGTCGACCCGGCCCGGGTGCATGGACGGGATCGCGGCGCGCTCGGCGTGCGTGGCGTGCAGCAGCCACTCGGTGATCTCGCGGACGCGGTCGTGGGAGACCCGGGAGTGGTGGATGCGCGCGGAGTCGTACGCGGGCAGCTCCTGGGCGATCGCGGACACCGTCGTGACGGATCCGGCCAGGCCCACCAGGGTGCGCGCCTCGCGCAGCGGGACCGTCCGCTCCGCGAGGTCCAGGGCGGCCTCGATGTCGGCCCTCATGGCGGCGATCTGCCGCTCGGTGGGCGGGTCGGCGACCTGGCCGTCGTGCACCAGGTGGCGCTCGGTCATCCGCACGCAGCCCACGTCCACGGACCGCGCCGCGCGTACCCGGTCGTCGCCGACGACGAACTCGGTGGAACCGCCGCCGATGTCCACCACCAGGTAGGGCCGGGCCAGGTCGTCGCGGCCCCGCAGTTCCCTCGTCGCTCCCGTGAAGGAGAACTCGGCCTCCTGGGCGCCGGTGATGACCTCCGGCTCGACCCCGAGGATGTCCACGACACCCCGGACGAAGTCCGCCCGGTTCTCGGCGTCCCGGGAGGCGGAGGTGGCGACGAAGCGGACGCGCTCGGCCCCGTGCTCCTTGATGACGTCCGCGTACTCGCGGCAGGCGGCGAAGGTGCGCTCCAGCGCCTCGGGGGCGAGCCGGCCGGTGCGGTCGACCCCCTGGCCGAGCCGCACGATCGTCATACGGCGGTCCAGTTCGACCAGTTCGGCCGCCGGGGCCGCGCCGAGGGCGCCGTCGGTGGCCCCGGTGGCGTCGGCGACCAGCAGACGGATGGAGTTGGTGCCGCAGTCGATGGCGGCGACGCGGGTCACTTCTCGTCCCCCTCGGTGTCGTCGAGCGTCACGCAGGCGCCCTTGCGCCACCACTCCGGCAGCATCGCCAGGGCCTCGTCGCCCAGCGGGTTCACGCCCGGGCCGGCGGCCAGGGAGTGGGCGACGAGCACGTGCAGGCACTTGACCCGGTCCGGCATGCCGCCCGCGCTCGGGAAGCCCTGGAGGATCTCGATCTCGTCCCGGCGCCGGATGTAGTCCTCGTGCGCGGCCCGGTAGGCGGCGGCCAGTTCGGGGTCGCGCTGGAGCCGCTCCGTCATCTCCTTCATGACGCCGTTCGCCTCCAGCGTGCCGATGACGGAGGACGCCTTCGGGCACGTCAGGTAGTACAGCGTCGGGAAGGGGGTGCCGTCGGGCAGGCGCGGTGCCGTCTCCACGACGTCCGGCTGTCCGCAGGGGCAGCGGTGCGCGATGGCCCTCAGGCCCCGCGGGGGGCGGCCCAGCTGCTGCTTGAAGGCCTCGACGTCCGCGTCGGTGGGCTCGGTGCGCGGAGTGGGCGGCGGAGGGGTTTCCATGACTGCTTTCAGGGTGGCTTTCTCGTCGATGTGCCGGTCTTGACGCCGGCTCACTGGTCGGAGGCGTCGGACTTGTCGACCCCGTCCCAGACGTTCGCGTACCAGGGCCGGTGGGCGGCCCTAAGGTCGGCGCGGGACTGCTTGGCCGCGCCCGGGTCGATGACGACGTACCCGGTCTCGCCGGGCATCACATAGTGCAGCCGGCGGCGGATCTGCTGCTCGGCGTAGGCGTCGTCCTGCCAGCGGGCCTTGAGGTCGCGCAGCTGTTCGACGCGCTCGCGGGCCTGCTGCTGCCGCCGCTGGACGTCGTCGATCTCCGCGCGCTGGGAGACGTACTGCCGCATCGGATAGGCGAGGGCGACGACCAGCGAGCACAGCACGAGCGCCAGCAGGGCCGCGCGTCCGGTGAGCCGGGAGCGGCGGGCCTGCCGTTTCGTCTGGGAACGGTAGACCCGGGCCGCCGTCTGCTCGCCGAGCAGCCGCAGCCTGGTCGCGGTGGAGAACCGGTCACGGTCCTTCACGGCCATTGTTTCCCGCCTCCCGTCACACGCGCGTACGTCCCCGGACACGGTACGGGACCGGGTACGGGGACGTACGTACGACTGGCTAGGACCTGGCCGGGGCAGGCTCGGCCCTCGCCGTGCCTACTGGTTCGCGGAGCGGAACCGGGGGAAGGCCGAGCGGCCCGCGTACACCGCGGCGTCGTCGAGGATCTCCTCGATGCGCAGCAGCTGGTTGTACTTGGCGACGCGCTCGGAGCGGGCCGGGGCGCCGGTCTTGATCTGGCCGCAGTTGGTGGCGACGGCCAGGTCGGCGATGGTGACGTCCTCGGTCTCGCCGGAGCGGTGGGACATCATGCACTTGTAGCCGCTGCGCTGGGCCAGTTCGACGGCGTCGAGGGTCTCGGTCAGCGAGCCGATCTGGTTCACCTTGACCAGCAGGGCGTTGGCGGCGCCGTCCTCGATGCCCCGGGCGAGGCGCTCGGGGTTGGTGACGAACAGGTCGTCGCCGACGAGCTGGACCTTGTCGCCGAGCTGGGCGGTGATGGTCTTCCAGCCCTCCCAGTCGTCCTCGAACAGCGGGTCCTCGATGGAGACCAGCGGGTACGCCTCGACCAGCTCGGCGTAGTACTCGGTCATCTCCTGGGCGGAGCGGGTCTTGCCCTCGAAGGCGTAGGAGCCGTCCTTGTAGAACTCGGAGGCGGCGACGTCGAGGGCCAGGGCGATCTGCTCGCCGGGGGTGTAACCGGCCTCCTTGATCGCCTCGAGGATGAGGTCGAGGGCCTCGCGGTTGGAGCCGAGGTTCGGGGCGAAGCCGCCCTCGTCGCCGAGACCGGTGGACAGGCCCTTGCTCTTCAGGACCTTCTTCAGCGTGTGGTAGACCTCGGTGCCCCAGCGCAGCGCCTCGGAGAAGGACTCCGCGCCGATCGGGGCGATCATGAACTCCTGGATGTCCACGTTGGAGTCGGCGTGCGAGCCGCCGTTCAGGATGTTCATCATCGGCACCGGCAGCAGGTGCGCGTTCGGGCCGCCCAGGTAGCGGAAGAGCGGCAGGTCGCTGGCCTCGGAGGCGGCGTGGGCGACGGCGAGCGAGACGCCGAGGATGGCGTTGGCGCCGAGGGAGCCCTTGTTGTCGGTGGCGTCCAGGTCGAACATGGCCTGGTCGATCAGGCGCTGCTCGGTGGCGTCGTAGCCGACCAGCTCCGGGCCGATCTGCTCGATCACGGCGAGGACGGCCTTCTCGACGCCCTTGCCCTGGTAGCGGTTGGGGTCACCGTCGCGCAGCTCGATGGCCTCGAAGGCGCCGGTCGAGGCGCCGGACGGAACGGCGGCACGACCCGTGCTGCCGTCGTCGAGGCCGACCTCGACCTCGACCGTGGGGTTGCCTCGGGAGTCCAGGATTTCCCGGGCTACGACGACGTCGATGGACGGCACGAGCATCTCCTTCTTGGATGTGACGCTGGAAGTGCGGGGCTGTGGGCCTTACGGCTGTGCCTTGCGACTAGAGCCTAACCGTCCCGGGGGCGTCGGCCACTGACCGACCGTCCCGTGGACAAGGCGACGGTACCTTTTGTTCCTTGCCGAAACAAAGGGATCGGGAAAAGAGACCCGGAGAAGAGGGAGGGGACGGGCGGCGGGGAGCGACGGCGGGGGCCCGGCAGCAAAAAGCCCCGCCACGGCGCGTACGGGGGAACACGCGCCGGGACGGGGGGCCCGTGGGGACGGGGAGACCCCCTCACGAGGCCCTCGGTATGCGGGGCGGGGAGGTGAGGGGGCCGTGGCTCCGTGCGGAGCCGGGTGTCACTTCAGGTGCAGCTGCTGACCCGGGTAGATGAGGTCGGCGTGCTCCACGATGTCCTTGTTCAGCTCGAACAGCTTCTCCCAGCCACCCTGTACGTGCTGCGCGGTGGCGATGGAGCTGAGGGTGTCGCCGGTGACGACCTTGTACTCGCCGTCGCCCTTCTTGACCTTCTTGCCGGTCGGGGTGGTGACGGTCTTGCTCTTGTTCTGGCTCGGGCTCTGGCTCGCGGACGCGGCCGGGCGCTCGGCGGAGCGGGAGGCGGCCTGCTGGTCGGCGGAGCGGGTGGTCGTACCGGCCGAGTCCGACGTGGTGGTCGGGGCGGAGCCGCTGGAGGACGCGCCCGACAGGCCCGTGCCGCAGACCGGCCAGGCGCCCTTGCCCTGCGCGGCCAGGACCTTCTCGGCGACGGCGATCTGCTGCGCCTTGCCGGCCTTGTCGGCGGTGGCGGCGTACTGCGTGCCGCCGTACGCGGCCCAGGTGGAGGCGGAGAACTGAAGGCCGCCGTAGTAGCCGTTGCCGGTGTTGATGGCCCAGTTGCCGCCGGACTCGCACTGGGCGACGGCGTCCCACTCGGAGGCGGTGGCGGCGGAGGCGGTGCCGGTCGCCATCAGCGGGGCGGCGACGGCGGCGCCGGTGACGCCGGCGAGCGTGATGGCGCGAACGGCCTTGGACGGACGACGGTGCTTGCCCTTGGCGGAAAACAGCATGGATCTATCCCCTCACCGACGCCTGCGAGGTGAGCTGTCGGGTTCGGGCCGGTTGAGTTGCCCGGCCGCACCTCTCGCTGTCACGCGAGGCGCGGCTTCACCCCCAGCCGGTGCCAGCCTCTTCAACTGCTGGTCCCGGCACTTACCTTGGGTCCCCCGCTCCTGCCTGCGGCGCTTGACGCGACGACTGTTCCCGGGCAACCGCTGGCAGGATTCGGCGTTGCGACTGCCGGGGCTCGTGGTGACGAGCGATCTCGACCGTAGACACGTGATCGCCTGAATTTCAAAGACGATCAGGGCTTCTGAGACTCATCCCACACTTTCACCAAAACGGACATCAGGTGGTAAATGAGGCGTCAACTTCCGCTATTCGGTGCCCGTTTCGTCCCCGACTTCGAGGGTCTGACCGGCGCTGATGTGGTTCGGGTCGTCGCCGATGGCCTTCTTGTTGCCCGCGTAGAGCGCGCGCCATCCTCCGTCGACATCAAGGGAGTCGGCGATGGAGGCGAGGGTGTCACCCGCGCGGACGGTGTAGGCGTCCGACTCCCGGGAGGCATGCCGGCCCGACAGTGCGGGACTTTGGCCGTTTGTCACGCTTTCGTCCGCGTTCGCGCCGCGATGACGTCCGCCCGTGCCGAGGCTGCCGGTGTCGACCAGGCTCCAAGAACCGGCGGCCTGCTGGGGATTGTCCGCTTTGCCGGCATCGGGGCCGGCCGTGGGTGAGCTGTCGGTCCCCTGCGGGGCCCCGGTGCCCGAAGGGGCGGACTTGTCGGACTCGGGGGCATCGGTCCCGGTGGAACCGGTGCTCTTGCCGGTGCCCTTGCCCGGCTTCGTGGCCGGCTTGGTGGCCGTGTCCGAGGAGGAACCGGCGCCGGAGCCGGAGTTGGCGTCCGAGCCGGCACCGGTGGACGACGGCGAATCCGGCGAACCGGACGTGCCGGAACTGTCGGATGTGCCGGCCGACCCGGAGGAACCGGTGGAGTCCGACGTGCCGGAGGAGCCCTCGGTGTCACCGGTGCCACCGGTGCCACCGGTGCCACCGGAACCGCCCGAGCCGCCGACGCCCGTGTCGACGTCCACCGAGCCCGAGTCCGAGGTCAGCCCGGACAGCAGGGCACAGGTGGCCCACGGAGTGGTGCCCTTGCCGGCGAGGATCTTCTCGGCGACGGCGATCTGCTGGGAGCGGCTGGCCTGGTCGGCACTGGCCGCGTACTGGGTGCCGCCGTACCTGGCCCAGTCGTCCTGTGAGATCTGGAGGCCGCCGAAGTACCCGTTGCCGGTGTCCGCGCTCCAGGAGCCGCCGCTCTCGCATTCGGCCACCTTGTCCCATGTGGTGCCGTCGGCCGCGTTGGCGCTCGCGGCACCGAGGAGCGGAATGGCGATGGCGGAACCGGTCACGCCGGCCGCGACGAGGAGGGCCGGAGCCTGACGGGGGCGACGGTGTCGGCCGTTCCCGGAGAGCATGCAGGAGCCTTTCGAGCGACAGCAGGACGGCACGGCGAACGGTGCCCGCCGCACTGAGGGGTGAACGTATCGGCAGACGATCACTTGTCACAAGTTAATGCCGCACAGATCACGTGAAGATCACAAAGTTGAACGTCTGTCATTTCCCGTGCAGCCGTGGCCCTCACGCGGTGGGCGTGAACTCCACCGGCAGGGTGCGCAGGCCGCGCATGATGAGCCCGCCGCGCCAGCGCAGCTCGGCCGGGTCCGTGGCGAGCCGCAGGTCGGGCAGGCGGGTGAGCAGGGTGGCGAGCGCCGTCTGGCCCTCCAGCCGGGCGAGCGGCGCGCCGAGGCAGTAGTGGATGCCGTGGCCGTAGCCGAGGTGCTGGTTGTCGCGGCGGGCGAGGTCGAGCACGTCCGGACCGGCGAACCGCTCCGGGTCCCGGTCGGCCGCGGCCAGGACCACGAGCACCGGATCGCCCGGCGCGACGTCCTGCCCGCCGATGGTGAGCGGCTCGGTGGCGAACCGCCAGGTGGCCAGCTCCACCGGCCCGTCGTAGCGGAGCAGTTCCTCCACGCCGGTCTCCAGCAGGTCCCGTTCCCCGCGCACCAGGGACTCCTGGAGCCGCCGGCGCTGCTCGGGGTGGGTGAGCAGGGCGTAGGTGCCGTTGCCGATGAGGTTGACCGTCGTCTCGAAGCCGGCGAACAGCAGGATGAAGGCCATCGCGGCGGCCTCGTTCTCGGTGAGGTGCTCGCCGTGGTCGGAGGCACGGATCAGGCCGGAGATCAGGTCCTCGCCGGGCGCCGGTTCGGCGGGCAGCGCCGCGCGTTTGCGGTGGATCAGCTCGGCGAGATAACCGCGCATCTTCTTCACCGACCGGGCGACCCCGCCCCGGGGCCCGCCGCCGTGGCGGATCATCATGCCCGCCCAGTCCCGGAAGTCGTCCTGGTCCTCGCGCGGGACGCCGAGCAGGTCACAGATGGCGTAGATGGGCAGCGGGAAGGCGAAGTCGTGGATGAGGTCGGCCGATCCCGTCGTCGCGAACCGGTCGATGAGGTCGTCGGTCAGCTCCTGCACCCGGGGCGTGAACTCGGCGACCCGGCGCGGTGTGAACGCCTTGCTGACCAGTCTGCGCAGCCGGGTGTGGTCCGGCGGGTCGATGTTCAGCAGGTGCGTCATCAGTTCGGCCTTGCGCTCGCCCGGGATGCCGGTCTTGCCCCTGGCGTGCGCGGGCTCGTCGTGATGCGCCGGGTTCTTGCTCAGCCGCTGGTCCGCCAGGGCCTGCCGGGCGTCGGCGTACCGGGTGACGAGCCAGGCCTCGACCCCGCTCGGCAACCGTGTGCGGTGCACGGGGGCGTGCTCGCGCAGCCAGGCGTAGGCGGGGTAGGGGTCGGTGGCGAACTCCCACGTGAAGAGGGCGGGCGCCGGGCCGTCGGGGCGGAGCTGGTCGGTCACTCCCCGACGGTATCCGGCTCGCCGGGGCGCGCGCGGCGGGGTGACGGCGCAAGCGCTTGCAGCAATGGTCGGCCCTCGGCATCCGCGGTGCGGCTGCCTTGCGCCCCCGTTCCCCGTCTCCGGGTTCCGGCTTCCGGCTCCCGCTCCAGCTTCCGGGCGTTCCGTTCCCGGGTTCCGGGAGGCCCGTTCGCGTTCCGGCTGCCCGGCTTCCGGCCCTGCCGGCGTAGCAGCCGGACCAGGTGCCGCGCGGCGTGCGCGGCTCCGGACTCGTGCCCCGCCCGCCACCACGCCAGTGCCTCCTCGTACCGGGCCGACGCCTCCGGGCCGACGCCTCCGGGCCGACGCCTCCGGGCCGACGCCGTCACGGACGGCGCACGTCCGGAGGCTGCTGTGCCGTGCCCGGGAAGCCGTCGCTCGCGCGCGGCAGCGCGGCCCTCGGCTCCTCCGACGTCCTTGCCGCTCCGGTCGGCACGCCTCGCCCCGTCCGTCGGGCAACCGCGCTAGGCGGGCAGGCCCTCAGCGGTCCGTATCGCGTCCCGGTACGCCCGCGCCGCCGCCCGCAGCGCCGCCTCGGGGTCGATGCCGGCCGCCTCGGCGCGGACCGCCAGCGCCAGCAGTTCGTACCCGATGCCCTCGCCCCGCGGCAGCGGTACGTCCAGGTCCGCCGTGCGGGTGCGGGAGGCGAGCTTCGCGGCGAGGGCCAGGCCGGGCTGGCCGAGGGGTACGCCGTCCGTGACCGAGGTGCGCCGCTTCTCCTCCGCCTTGGTGCGCAGCCAGTGCTCCTTGACGTCCTCCGGGGTCTCGGCCGACTCGTCGCCGAAGACGTGCGGGTGCCGGTGGACGAGCTTGGCGACGATGCCGCCGGCGACGTCGTCGACGGAGAACGGCGCGTCCGGGTGCTCCTCGGCGATCCGGGAGTGGAAGACGACCTGGAGGAGGACGTCGCCCAGCTCTTCGCGCAGCTCCTCGCGGTCGCCGGCCTCGATCGCCTCGACCAGTTCGTACGCCTCCTCTATGCCGTACTTCGCCAGGCCCTCGTGCGTCTGCCGGGAGGACCACGGGCACTCCGCGCGGATGCGGTCCATGACCTGCACGAGGTCCAGGAGGCGGGCGCCGGGCAGGTCGTAGGAGGCGGGCAGCAGCTCCAGGTCCGGCATGGCGGTCCGGCCGGTGCCGGCCAGCCGGGCCAGGCCGTCGGTGAGGGCGGGCTCGCCCTCACCGGTGGCCACGACCACCACCGTCCGCCCGCCGGCGCAGGCGTCGACCAGCTCCCGCGCGGTGGGCGACGTCTGCGCCACCGTTATCCCCGCCTCCCGCAGATACGGCAGCTGCGGATGCGCGCCGTCCGCGCACAGCACGGCGTCGGCGGCGCGCAGGGCCTGCCAGGCGGGCCAGGACAGCAGGCCGGGAGCGACACGGTGGCTGGTGGTGAGCAGGACGACACGGCCGGGGGCGGCAGCGGTCTCGCGGCTGGTTTCGTTCACGATCCGAACGTAACCCACGGCGTGAGCGAACGGATTGCGTTGTCCACAGGGCCAAGGAGTCCTGTGATCGTATGACCGGCCGGCCTGTGTCGTGGTCCGCCTGTGCCCCGTGGCCGGCCTATGCCGTGCCCGGCTGTCCGTCCGCCGTCGTGACCTCCCGTACCCACGGCGTCCGGGCGTCCACGCGGCTGCTCTTCTGCACGTCCCAGGAGCCGTAGCGCGGGTTGAGGTCGACGCGCAGTTCCCGGGACGCCGCGGACAGGGCCTTCCAGAACGCCGGCCGGCTGGTGTCGGTGCCCAGCTTCGCGGCGAGCTTCTGCGCCTCCAGCTGGAGGCGCAGGTTGTCGTCGAGTCGCTCCGGAGCGATGCCGTACTTCTGGAGCCACGCCGTCTCCAGGCCCTTGGCGCCGCCGGTCTGCTGCTCCAGACCCGCCCGCATCTGCTGGATCTCCTTGCGGGTGACCGTGACGCCCTCGTCCCGGGCGGCGCGGTGCAGCACCCGGTCGAGGATCATGTTGTGCAGGGTGTCCCGGGTGAGGCTGCTGGTGGAGGAGACCACCTGCTGGTACTGGGCGTCGTCCGCCACCGCGGCCCGTTGTGCCTCGCGGACCTCGTCGACCCGGGTCTCCAGCTGGGCGACGGTGATCCGCCCGCCACCGACGACGGCCGCGGCGCCCGGGTGCGCGTCGTTTCCGCAGGCGGTCAGCAGGGGTGCCGCGGCGGCGATCGCGGCGGTGAGGACGAGCGCGGTGCGACGGCGGCGGTGCAAGGAAACCTCCAGGGGAGATTGCAATGACTTGCGATGATCGATGGTAGGCAGTGGGCAGGCTGCGGCCAACCCATTCGACCAACGATTCACGCGCCCTTCGGGCACCGCCGCCCGCCACGGGGCCTGCCGCCGGGTCAGCCGACGAGGGCCACCGGCGCGTCCCACGCGTCCCGGTCGACGGTCAGCGTGACGCCGCCGTGCGACTCCTTGCTGTTGACCAGGTACTGGTGGGCGCGGCTGTGCGGGGTGAACTGCGTGGAGCCCCACGGCCAGTCCGCAGTCGTCGTGTTCTGCTTGTCCCAGAGCGCGTACCAGAGGTTGCCCGGCAGGTCCGTCCGGTCCTTGGCGGTGGCGATCGCCTTGGCGCTGGAGCTGCTGAAGCCGTAGTAGCCGGCCCGGTACGTCTTGGCGTGCAGGCCCTTGTCGAAGGCGCGCACATACGTCAGCACGGCGTCGTTGCACGACTTGTTCGTGATGTCGTACGCCTCCATGTCGAGGTAGACCGCGCTGCCCGCCTTCATGCCGAGCGCGGACGCCTTGGCCACGGCGTCGGCGGCGTCCTTCGCGCCGAGCGAGGCGGCGGTGGAGGCGGTCAGCTTCTCGGGGTCGGCACCCGACCGGCACGGCGGCTGTGCGCCGACGTAGAGCGGTATGAGCTTCCAGCCGAGGGAGTCGACCGACTTCACCCAGGAGGCGGTGAGGTTGGGCTGGGCGCAGCCGCGGTTCTTCCCGCCCACATAGACGGCCGCCGCGCCGTAGAAGCCGGTGTGCCAGGCCTTCATGGCGGACAGCGACGGCGCGGTGCACGTGTCGAAGGCGCGGCCGGTGAAGGTCTTCTGAGCCGGCCACGTGGTGGCGGCCATGGACGCCTGGGCGGCGATCCCGGCCCCGGTGACGACGGCCGCACCGGCCACCGCCCACGTGATGTACCTGCGCTTCCTGGACTGCCGATGACCGGCCATGAACCCCACCCCTGATCGTGCACGCGCGCGTGCCTGTAGAAAACGAACGCAAGGTACCCGGCGGCGGTCCGCCGCCGCGAAACCCGCGTCCCCGGAGTGCACGAGAACACTCAGGGAACGGCGAAATCTACCCGCGCACCTGCCCCAGCCACTGCAAGGTCCGCCGGACCTCCACGGCCGTGGGGTGGCCGGGGCCGTGCAGCCGCTCCACGTCCATCAGCAGCCGCGCGAGCGTGTCGTGGGCGGCCGGCCGGTCGCCGAGGGCGAGCAGCAGATGGCCGATGCGCCGGCGCACCTCGTGGGCGAGCCCCGGGTCCCCGGACACGTACTGGTTCTCGTAGTACGGCAGCAGCGCGCGGTACTCGGCGAGCGCCGCCGCCGGTTCGCCCAGCTGTTCCAGGCACTGCGCGGCCTCGTAGCGGTAGCGCAGGGACTGCGGGTCGGCCTGGCCGGCCTCGGCGGCGCGTTCGTCGGCGAGCCGGCGCAGTTCGGGCAGCGCGCGCCGGTACTGGCCGTCGTCCATGAGCGTGGCCGCGTACTGCTTGCGCAGCGTGCGTACGACCGGGGAGTGCTCGCCGTGCTGTTGCGCGGCGGCCGGCAGGATCGCGCCCAGGATGTCGACGGCCTGCGTGATACGGCCCTCTCCCAGCAGCCGTTTGACGTCGTCGACGGCGGCGGCGACGTCGGGCTTCCCCGCCGCCGTGGGCGTCGGCGTGACGGGGGCGGGCTGCGGCGCGGGGGTCCGCGCGCGGTCCGGCCAGGGGGCGTGCGGGCGCAGGAAGGGGCGGGTGGGGTCAAGGGGCGCCCCGGTGGGCGTCCCGCGCGCGGGCAGCAGCGGCGCCAGATCCTCGTACACCTCCTGCGCGGACGCGGGCCGGTGCTGCGGGTCCTTCGCGAGCAGCCGCAGCACCAGGGCTTCCAGCGTCTCGGGGACCTCGGGGCGGATCCGGCGCACCGGCAGCGGTGGCTCGTACAGGTGCCGGTGCAGCACGCCGAGCGCCGTGGAGCCGGCGAACGGCACGTCCCCGCTCAGCAGTTCGTGCATCAGCACGCCCAGCGCGTACAGGTCGGTGTACGGCCCGACCGCGCCGCCCATCGCCTGTTCGGGCGCCATGTAGGCGGGTGAACCGATCGGGGAGCCGGTGTGGGTGAGGCGGGTGGTGTCGGTGTCCATGACCGAGGCCACGCCCAGGTCGAGGACGGTGACCGTGCCGTCCTGCTGCACCATCACGTTGCGCGGCTTGAGGTCGCGGTGCACGATCGGCACGGCGTGCACGGCGCTCAGCGCGGCGCACAGCTGCGCGGCCACCGCGACCGTCCACTGCCACGGGTACGGATCGTGCTCGGCGAGGTGGTCGGAGAGGTCGGCGCCGTCGACGTACTGCATGACGAGGAACAGCTCCTCGCCCTCGGTGCCCGCGTCGTGCACCGTCACCAGGCCGGGGTGGGCCACCTGCGCGGTCACCCGGCACTCGCGCAGGAAGCGCCGGCGCAGCTCGTCCGCCTCCTGGCCCGCCACCTTGTCGGGCCGCAGCAGCTTCACCGCCACGCGCCGGTCCAGCCGCTGGTCGTACGCCGTCCAGACCTGGCCCATGCCGCCCTGGCCGATGAGCGTCGACAGCTCGTAACGGCCCGCGACGACGCGCCCGGTCGCCACGCTCACCGTCCGCCCTCCTGGCCGTCGTGCCGGCGGAGGTAGTCGCTCAGCTCGTCCAGCTCGGCCCGGACCTGGTCGATCCGGGCGGGCGCCGGACGCTGCGGCGGCGGGGTGGCCAGCGGCGGCCGGGGCACGGGCGGGTGCGGCACCACGGGCGGGTTGTGCGGGGCGGCCGGGTGCACGGGTACCGGGTGGACGGGGGCCGTGGGCGTTGCCGGCATGGTCGGTACCGTCGCCGCGGTGTACGGCGTCGCGACGGCCGGATACCCGTACGCCGGGGCCTGCCGCTGCGCCTGGTAGGCCTGCTGCTGCGCCCGGTAGGCCTGCTGCCGCACCAGGAAGTGGCGGATGTCCGCGGCCAGGTAGTACCCCGTCGTGGCCACGAGCGCGCCGAGCAGCAACAGGATGCCCGTGTAGCCGCCGGCCGTGTGGATGTCGTCGCCCGGCTCGGCCGCCAGCAGCACGATGCCGAGGATGTCGGCCGCCAGCACGGCCACGAACAGCCCCCAGTCCAGCGACCGCCGGGTGACGGCCGCCAGCCTCAGCAGCATGGCCCACGCCAGGAAGCCGATGGTGAGGATCCCGAGCGCCACGAACAGCACGCGCAGGAGAACCAGCCACGCGGTGTGCGGCGGCTGCTTCACCGGCTGTCCGTAGCCGTGGCCTTGCATGGTGCTCCTGATGCCTGAAGTGGGCGTGCGCGCCCGGCCGGCGTCCTCCGCGGGGCGGACGGACGCCGGTCGTGCGCATGTCGCTTCGAGCATATGGCCCGGCAGGGACAAGCGGTCCGGGTTGTACCGAACCGTTGTCCGACGGCCACCCGGCCCGGAATCAGCCGGGCGTGACCGTGCCGTCGGTGAGGCCGTCGTACATCCCACGCACGAGCTGCTCCCCGAGCCGGCTCGCGTGGCGCAGGGCCCGCTCGAACTCGTCGAGTGCGCGGAACCGCGCGCCGTAGCGCCGCTGTTCCTCCAGCGGCAGCCGGGGCAGCTGCAACCGGCGCACGTCCAGCCGGGTCGCGGTGGAGGCGTAGCTGCTGGCCTGGCGGTTGTTGGCCGTACCGCGCAGGAAGCCGGCGAGGAACCAGGGATCGAGCGCCGTGCGGTCGGGGCGCAGAAGCACGAGGTTGCGCCCCAGGGCGGCGCCCGCGGTCCCCTCGTCGATCACCCGCGCCACCGCACCCCCGCCCAGCACCGGTACGACGATGTCACCGGCCTCGGTCAGCACGGCCTCCTCCTCGCTCTCCGGGAGCGTGCCCGAGGGGCCCGTCCCGGCGAGGATGTCGTGGTCGGTGAGGACGGGCACGCGCGCGTGGCCACCGTTCCCGCCGGTGCGCAGCACCAGCGCGCCCCCGCGCGCGAGTTCGCCGATGGTGGTGACCGGCCGGCGCGCGGCCGGCGCCGGATCGGCCGATGGCTGATCGGCCGATGGCTGATCGGCCGATGGCTGATCGGCCGGAGCCGGGCTGAGGCCGGCGGTCAGGCGCAGGGTCTCGCCGAGCCGATCGCGCACCTCGGCGAGCTGCGCCGTGCCGTCGGTCACCGCCGGTGGCGGCAGATGACGGGCGGGGGCCAGGTCCACCTCGTCGCCGAGGAGCGCGATCACCGGCACGGAACGGGCGAGCCCCGGCCGCTCCGCCAGCCGGCCGGCCCGTCCGAACGCACGCCAGGCGTCCAGGACGGCCTCCCGGACCGCCGCCCAGTCCGGCCCGCCGCGCCCGCCGCCGGCGAACCTCCCGGTGTCCACGAGCAGCACCTCCGGCGCCGCCGGCGTACGGTCCGGCCGGCGCAGCACCCACAGGTGCAGCGGGATGTTGTACGGCGGTGCGGCACCGACCGGCAGCGCGACCACGGCCCTGAGCGCGCCCCGGCGCAGCAGGTCGGCCCGGATCCGGCGTCCGGAGCGGCGGGAGGCGGCGGCCGGCGGCATCAGCAGGACGGCGGTGCCGCCGTCGGTCAGCCTGGCCAGCGCGTGCTGGACCCAGGCCAGCTCGGACTCGGTGCGCGCCGGGAAGCCGTACTCCCAGCGGGGGTCGTAGGCGAGTTCGTCGTGGCCCCAGTTCCGCTCGTTGAACGGCGGATGGCACAGGACCGCGTCCGCGCGCAGCTCCGGGTGCGCGTCGGCGCGCAGGCTGTCGCCCGCGGCACCACGTACGGCGGCCCGGGTGTGCAGCGCGAGCCGCAGCGCGCTGAGCGCGGCGAGGTCGGGGGCGCTGTCCTGGGCGTACAGCTCCTGGCCGGGGCGGGTGTCCACGGCGCGCAGCAGGGCGCCGGTGCCGCAGGCCGGGTCCAGGACGGTACGGGCCTGGCCGGCGAGGTCGGCCATGAGGCCGGCGAGTTCGGCCGGGGTGAGCGTGTACTGGCGGGGGTTGGCGTCCAGGTGCCGCCCCAGCAGGAACTCGAACGCCTGCCGCGCCCCCATCTCGGCGGCCAGCTCGGCGGCACCGCGCAGCAGGGGGACGGAGGGGAGGAGCTGGGGGCCGGTGGGGGCGCGGACGGCGGAGGTGGCGCGGGCGGACGGGGTGGCGCGGCCGAAGGGGGTCGCGCCGTGAACGGCTGAGGTGCTGTGAACGGCTGTTGTCTTGTGAACCGTTGGTGAGGCGTGCACTGGTGGTGGCGCCGGTACGGGGTTCACGGGTGGCGGCGCCGATGAGGCGTTCACAGGCGGCCCTGCTGACTGGCTGTTCACGGGCAGCGCGGCCGGTGACGTGTTCACAGGCGAGGGCGTCGATGCGGTGTCCACGGCGAATCGCGTGGGCGCGGTGTTCACACCCTCGGCGCCCGGCCCGGCGCCCGGCGCAGCGCCCGGCCCGGCGCTCGCGCCGCCGAAGCGCGGTGTCAGCACCTGCTCCAGCGCGCCGGGCAGCATCGCGGCGAGCCGCGCGTCGGAACCGGCGCTCGCGTCGAGCCAGACGGTGGGGCGTTCGTGGATCAGCAGCAGCGCGCAGCCGGCGTGCACGAGAGCCGTCAGCGGGCCCTCGGGGTGGCCGGCGAGCTGCTGCCAGACCCGCTCCCGCAGCGGCACTTCGGCCAGTTTCCCCTGTGCGCGCAGCCAGGACTCGACCTCGGCGAGCGCGAAGGACGGGCTGGTCTCGCTGCCGCCCACCGGCCTGGGGAAGTCCGGGTGCCGGCGGCGCCAGTTGCTCACCGCCGCACGGCCCACTCCGGCGAGCCGTGCGATACCGGCTGCGGTCACCTCTGTCGCGTTGTCGTGCACGGCTGCCGCTCCCCTCGTCCCGTGTGTGATCGAGCATACCGACGTACGCATGATCCAGAGCTTCACGACGTGTACACAAGGATGCCTGTGGACCGTGTTGACTCGGTTCACAAGCTTTGATCTTATTGGCCTCGCGGCCGAGCGGTCACCTCAACGTCTCCGCGGCCCCCCGCCACCCCCCGCTTTGCCCCCGTCCCACCGTTCTGAAGGACTGTCATGCGTCTCTCGTCCCGTGTCGTCACCACGCTCGCGGTTGCGGCACTTCCCCTGGCCCTGTCCGCCTGTTCGTCCGGTTCCTCCTCCGACACCGCGAGCGCCAAGCCGGCCAAGGCGAAGAACCCCAACGCCGGTCTGCTCACCGGTACGCAGCTCAAGCGTGTGCTGGCGCCGGCGTCGGCCTTCCCGGCCGGGTTCAAGGCGGAGGCCGACGGCGCCTCGGACAGCGGTGACGAGTTCATCGCCGCGTCCACCAAGAGCACGGCGAAGCCGGACTGCACCCGCCTGGAGGGCACGTCCTGGATACAGGTGTCCGGCTTCAAGGGCGGCGTGTCCTTCGCGCAGAACGACTACGTGAACCAGGACAAGACCGAGGAAGTGGCCCAGGAGGTCGACGCGTTCCAGGGTGCTACGGCGAAGACCGTGATGAAGAGCCTGCGGTCCGTGGCCACCGAGTGCGCCTCCTTCACGGACACCGACGCACACGCCAAGGTGAAGCTCGCCGGGAAGTCCACCACGGGGCTCGGTGACGAGGCGTACACCATGACGCTGACGAGCGGCGCCTGGGAGAACGGCACCACGCTCATCGCCGCCCGTTCCGGCAACGCCGTGGTCACCGTGCTGTCGACGGCGGGCAGTGACAACGGCGCCGCGACCGCGAAGAAGCTGACGACCCAGGTCCTGGGTTCCCTGAAGGGCAAGACCGGCGCGTGATCCACGGCGGCGGCCGGGCTCCACTGGTGTGCCCCGGCCGCCGGTCCGGTCAGCGGGCGCGGAAGCGCTCCGGTGCGCTGGTGGGGTTGCCGCCGGTCGGCAGTTTCTGGTCCGGGCATGTGGCAAGGACCTTCCGCATCGCGGCCTTCTCGGCGGCGGTCACCCACAGGCCGTACTTCTTCTTGACGGCGACCTGCGCGGCGACGTAGGCGCAGCGGTAGGCCTTGTTGGGGGGAAGCCAGGTGGCCGCGTCACCGTCCCCCTTGCCGCGGTTGGTGCTCGCGTCGACCGCGAGGAGGTTGAGGGGGTCGTTGGCCAGGGCTATGCGCTTGCCCGGCTCCCAGTACTTGGCGCCCTTCTGCCAGGCGTCCGAGAGGGCCACGACATGGTCGATGTCGACCTGGCTGCGACCGCGCCGGTACGTGATCTCCTTGCCGGAGTAGGGGTCGGACGCCAGCAGCCCGTACGAGACCTTGCAGCCGCCGCTGGTGAACCTGACCTTCTCCAGGTCGCGTCTGAGTATGTCGTCGCGGGTGTCGCAGGAGTTGGAGTCGGTGTCCGCCCAGGCGGTGCCGAACCGCTCCCGGGCGTAACCCGTCTTCGGTGCGCGCCCCTTGACGGTCAGTGAGCCGACGGCGGCCATGGCCGGTCCCCCGCCCGCGGTCCGCTGCGGGCCGGAGGACCCCTCCGTCTGCTCCACCGTGCAGCCGGTCACGGCGACCAGCATGGCCACGGCGGTGACCACCCCGCCCCTCAGACGCGTCACGCTGCGCCCCCTCGCTCGCCCTGAACCGCCCTCCGGGCAAGGGCGGATCGTTCGGTCCCCACGGTAACGTCCCTTCGACGCCCGTCGGATGGGGCGTCAAGGGACTGTTACCCCGGCGAGCAGGGCTTTACGGGGGGCGGCCGGCGCGTGCGGGAAGATCCCGGGCCTGCGCCCCCCGCCGGTCAGCTCAGGATCGAGGTGAGGAACTCGCCGACCCAGGCGAGCAGTTCGCGGCCGATCACCGGCTTGCCGCCCACCTTGGCGGTCTTGGGGCGCGGGACCAGCACCTGGTGGGCGGTGGGCTTGATGACCGTGCCGGGGTAGAGCCGCTTGAGGCGCAGTTCCTGCGACTCGCGCAGCTCCACCGGCGCGAAGCGGATGTTGGTGCCCTGGAGGACGATCTCACCGACGCCGCACGCGCGGGCGAGCATGCGCAGGGCGGCCACCAGCAGCAGGTTCTCCACCGGCTCGGGCAGCTTGCCGTAGCGGTCGGTGAGTTCCTCGCGGACGGCCTTGATGTCCTCCTCGCTGTTGGCGGAGGCGATCGCCCGGTAGGCCTGGAGGCGCAGCCGCTCGCCGGGCGCGTAGTCGTGCGGGACGTGGGCGTCGACGGGCAGCTCGATCTTGACCTCGAGCGGCGGTTCCTCCTCGGTGCCGCCGGTCTCCAGCTGCCGCCGGTAGTCGGCGACGGCCTCGCCGACCATGCGGACGTACAGGTCGAAGCCGACGCCCGCGATGTGCCCGGACTGTTCGCCGCCGAGCAGGTTGCCGGCGCCTCGGATCTCCAGGTCCTTCATCGCGACGTACATGCCGGCGCCCATCTCCGTGTGCTGGGCGATCGTCGCGAGCCGCTCGTGGGCGGTCTCCGTCAGCGGCTTCTCCGGCGGGTACAGGAAGTAGGCGTAGCCGCGCTCGCGGCCCCGGCCGACCCGGCCGCGCAGCTGGTGCAGCTGGGACAGACCGAAGGTGTCGCCGCGTTCCACGATCAGGGTGTTGGCGTTGGAGATGTCGATGCCGGATTCGACGATCGTGGTCGAGACGAGGACGTCGAACCGCTTCTCCCAGAAGTCGACGACGACCTTTTCCAGGGCCGCCTCGGACATCTGGCCGTGGGCGGTGGCGATGCGGGCCTCGGGGACGATCTCCCGCAGTTTCGCCGTCGCGCGGTCGATGGACTCGACCCGGTTGTGGATGTAGAAGACCTGGCCCTCGCGCAGCAGTTCGCGGCGGATGGCGGCGCCGATCTGCCGCTCCTCGTAGGGCCCGACGAAGGTGAGCACCGGGTGGCGCTCCTCCGGCGGGGTGGTGATCGTGGACATCTCGCGGATGCCGGTGACGGCCATCTCCAGGGTGCGCGGGATGGGCGTGGCCGACATGGTCAGCACGTCGACGTTGGCGCGGAGCTTCTTCAGCTGTTCCTTGTGCTCGACGCCGAAGCGCTGTTCCTCGTCGACGACGACCAGGCCGAGGTCCTTGAACTTGGTCTCGGAGGAGAACAGGCGGTGGGTGCCGATGACGACGTCGACGGAGCCTTCCTTGAGGCCCTCCAGGACGGCCTTGGCCTCGGTGTCGCTCTGGAAGCGGGAGAGCGCCCGGACGTTGACCGGGAACTGCCCGTACCGCTCGGAGAACGTGCCGAAGTGCTGCTGCACCAGCAGGGTCGTCGGCACCAGCACGGCTACCTGCTTGCCGTCCTGTACGGCCTTGAAGGCGGCCCGTACGGCGATCTCGGTCTTGCCGTAGCCGACGTCGCCGCAGACCAGGCGGTCCATGGGGACCGACTTCTCCATGTCCTCCTTGACCTCGGCGATGGTGGTGAGCTGGTCGGGGGTCTCCGCGTAGGGGAAGGCGTCCTCCAGCTCGCGCTGCCACGGGGTGTCCGTGCCGAAGGCGTGGCCGGGGGCGGCCATGCGCGCGCTGTACAGCTTGATCAGGTCGGCCGCGATCTCCTTGACGGCCTTCTTCGCGCGCGCCTTGGTCTTCGTCCAGTCGGCGCCGCCCAGCCGGTGCAGGGTGGGCGCCTCGCCGCCGACGTACTTGGTGATCTGCTCCAGCTGGTCGGTCGGGATGTAGAGCCGGTCGCCGGGCTGGCCGCGTTTGGCGGGCGCGTACTCGACGACCAGGTACTCGCGGGTGGCGCCCTGGACGGTGCGCTGCACCATCTCGATGTAGCGGCCGACGCCGTGCTGTTCGTGGACGATGTGGTCGCCCGGTTCCAGGGTGAGCGGGTCGATGGTCTTGCGGCGGCGGGCCGGCATGCGGGCGCCGTCGCGGCTCGCGGTGCGCTGGCCGGACAGGTCGGTCTCGGTGAGCACGGCGAGTTTCAGCGCCGGGTCCACGAAGCCGTACTCGACCGAGCCGCAGGAGACGTGTACGACGGAGGGGCTGAGCGTGCCGAGGTCGGAGTCCAGGCGGGCGGCGATGCCCTCGCCGCCGAGCACCTCGACCGTGCGGGCGGCCGGGCCGTGGCCCTCGGTGATGAACACCGTGCGCCAGCCGTCGGCGAGCCAGCCCTTGGTGTCGGCGAGGGCCCGCGCGGTGTCGCCGCGGTAGGTCTCGGGGGCGTGCATGCCGAGCTTGAGGGTGTCGGCGTCCGGTTCGAGGTCGGCCGCGAACGGGGACACCGACCACCACATCATGTCCAGCTCGCGCGCGCGGTCGCGCACGTCGGCGATGGACCACAGGGAGGCGGCGCCGACGTCGATCGGGGCCTGCCCGCCGCCGGCGGTGGCCGCCCAGGACGCCTGGAGGAACTCCTGGGAGGTGGCCACCAGGTCGGCGGCGCGGGTGCGGACCCGCTCGGGGTCGCAGACGACGGCCATCGAGCCCTTGGGCAGCACGTCGAGGAGCAGCTCCATGTCGTCCACCAGGACCGGCGCGAGGGACTCCATGCCCTCCACCGCGATGCCCTCGGCGATCTTGCCGAGCAGCTCGCCCAGTTCGGGGTGTTCCTCGGCGAGGGCACGCGCCCGCGTGCGGACCTCGTCGGTGAGGAGCAGTTCGCGGCACGGGGGCGCCCACAGGCCGTGTCCGGCGACTTCGAGGGAGCGCTGGTCGGCGACCTTGAAGTAGCGGATCTCCTCGATGTCGTCGCCCCAGAACTCGATGCGCAGGGGGTGTTCCTCGGTGGGCGGGAACACGTCGAGGATGCCGCCGCGGACGGCGAACTCGCCGCGTTTCTCGACCAGCTCCACGCGCGCGTAGGCGGCGGCTGCGAGGGCTTCGACGATCTCGTCCAGGTCGGCGGTCCGGCCGGTCCTCAGGGACACCGGTTCCAGGTCGCCCAGGCCCTTGACCTGCGGCTGGAGCACGGAGCGTACGGGGGCGACGACGACGGAGACGGGGCCGGTCTCGGGGTCGTCCGTGCTGGGGTGGGCGAGGCGCCGAAGGACGGCGAGGCGGCGGCCCACGGTGTCGCTGCGGGGGCTGAGACGCTCGTGCGGGAGGGTCTCCCACGAGGGGTACTCCACGACGCCCTCGGGGGGCAGCAGCGAACGCAGCGCCGCCGCGAGGTCCTCGGCCTCCCGGCCGGTCGCCGTCACGGCCAGCACCGGGCGGCCGGCCTCGCGGGCCAGGGCGGCGACCGCGAAGGGGCGGGCCGCCGGGGGGCCGACGAGGTCGACATGCGTGCGGTTGCCGTCCGCTGCCGCGCCGATCGCTTCCGCGAGGGCGGGGTCCTTGACGACGGCGTCGAGCAGACCGTGCAGGCTCATGGAGGGGGCTTTCCGTCCGGGTCGTGGGGGGCAACGCGAAGAGCCCGACGCTTGGAGCGGCCGGGGGTGTCCAGCGTACGACGCCTCGCCCGGCGGTGCCGGGGCTGTGGACAACCGCTGTGGACGACCATCGTGGACGACGGCTGTGGACAACCGCTGTGGACGAGCCCCGCCGGCCGGCGCCCCGTGCGACGGCGGAACCCGGTGCCGGGCGCCCGAAGGCGTCCCGGCACCGGGTTCCTCCACCGCGACCCCCGTACGCGGTGGCCGTCGGCGCGGCGCGCGTCACTCCGTCGCGATGGCGTTCAGGACGTTCAGCCGGCCCGCCCGGAAGGCCGGGACCAGCGCGGCGAACAGGCCGACGAACGCGGAGCCCACGAAGACCGCGATGATCGTCGGCCAGGGGATCTCCAGGACGGTGAGACCCTCCAGGGCGAGGAGTTTCTGGGCGGTGGCGCCCCAGCCCATGCCCAGGCCGAGGCCGAGGAGCGCGCCGAAGACGGCGATGACCACGGACTCCAGGCGGATCATGCGGCGCAGCTGGCGGCGGGAGAGGCCGATGGCCCGCATGAGGCCGATCTCCCGGGTCCGCTCCACCACCGACAGGGCGAGGGTGTTCACCACGCCCAGGACGGCGACGATGATCGCCAGCGCCAGCAGGCCGTAGATCATGTTCAGCAGCTGGCCGATCTGGTCCTTCAGCTCCTGCTTGTAGTCGGTCTGGTCGCGCACGGTGTACTGCGGGAACTCGTGCAGGGCCGACTTCAGCGCCTGGTAGGCGGTCTTCTCCTGGCCGTCCTTGGCCGTGGCGAGGACCAGCTGGTCCAGCGGCATCCGGCCGGCGGGCACGTACCGCGCGACGGTGGCGATGGACGCGTACATGGCGCCCTTGTCGATGACGACGTCGTCGCCGGTGATCGCTCGGACGGTCAGTTTCGCCGTCCTGCCGCCGTCGAAGTGGACGGTGACGGTGGAGCCCAGCTTGACGCCGTGGTCCTTGGCGAAGCCTTCGAAGACGGACATCGAGTCGGGCGCGTAGGCGTCGGCGAGCCGGCCGGCCACGGTCTTGGTGCGCACGTCGCGCGCGTAGGCCGGGTCGGCGGCGTTGACCGTCTCCTTGGCGGTGGTGCGGCCGTCGGGGGTGGTCAGGGAGGCGTCCAGCACCTTGTACTCGGTGACCCGTGCGAGGCCGGGCGTGTGCTTGACGGCTTCGACGGCCTGCGCGTCGACGACCTGACCGTGGTCCTCCTCGATGATGAAGTCCGCGCCCACGGTCTTGTCCAGCTGGTCGGTGGCGGAGGCCACCATGGAGGAGCCGACCACCGACAGGCTGGCCACGAGGGCGAGGCCGATCATCAGGGCGGCGCCGGTGGCGCCGGTGCGGCGCGGGTTGCGCAGGGCGTTGCGTTCGGCCATCCGGCCGACGGGGCCGAAGACCCGCAGGAGGGCCACGCCGAGGACGCGGACCAGGCCGGCGGCGAGCAGCGGGCCGATGACGACGAAACCGATCAGGGTGAGCACCACGCCGAGGCCGAGCCAGCCCGAGCCGGTCGTGGCGCGGTCGGTGGTGGCGGCGGCGTACAGGCTCCAGGTGCCGGCGGCGGTGAGGAGCAGGCCGATGCCGGCCCGGACGGCGCCCGTCCTGGCGTCGGTGGGGGCGCCCGCGTCGCGCAGGGCGGCCATCGGGGAGACCTTGCCGGCGCGCCGGGCGGGGAGGTAGGCGGCGAGCACGGTGACGAGCACGCCGAGCAGCAGGCCGATCGCCGGGGTGGTCCAGGCGACCGTCAGGTCGTCGGTGGAAAGGTGCATGCCCATCTGGCCCATGAGCTTCATCAGGCCGACGGCGAGGCCGATGCCCGCGCCGACACCGAGCACGGAGCCGATCACGCCGAGCAGCAGCGCCTCGACCAGCACCGACCGGTTGATCTGCTTGCGGGAGGAGCCGATGGCGCGCATCAGGCCGATCTCCCGGGTGCGCTGGGCGACCAGCATGGAGAACGTGTTGATGATCAGGAAGATGCCGACCAGGAAGGCGATCCCGGCGAACCCGAGCATCGCGTACTTCATGACGTTCAGGAAGCTTCCGACACTCTTCTGGTTGGCGTCGGCGACCTCCTTGGCGGTCTGCACCTTGTAGGTGTGCCCGAGGGCCGCGGTGACGTTCTTCTTCAGCTGGGCGTCCGTGACGCCCTTGGCGGCGGTGACGTTGACGTCGGTGTAGACGCCGGTCCGGCCGACGATGACCTGCTGGGCGGTCCTGGCGTCCAGGTAGAACAGGGCCGCGCCGGGGTTGGTGACCCGGAAGGCGGCGATGCCCGACACGCGCGCGTGGTGCCTTCCGACGGCCGTGATCACGCCGATCTCGTCGCCGAGACGCAGGTGGTGCTTGTCGGCGGTGTCGGCGTCGACCATCACCTGGTTCGGGCCCTCGGGCGCCGTACCGGAGGTGATCTCCATCGTGCGGGCGTCGTTGCGGTTCCAGCCGCCGACGATGGTGGGCGCGCCGCTGCTCGGTGACAGCTTGTCCTTGTCGGCGTCGACGACGGTCGCCGAGGTGGAGAACACCGTGCCCTCGGCGGACTCGACGCCCCGGGCGCCGCGGACCCGGCCGAGCACGGAGGCCGGCATGACGGGCGGCTTGCCGGTGCGGGAGACGGTCTGGCCGCTGTCGGAGGAGCTCCTGGCGCTGACCGTGACGTCCGAGGCGGTCGCCTGGAACAGCTTGTCGAAGGTGGTGTTCATCGTGTCGGTGAACACCAGGGTGCCGCACACGAAGCCCACGGACAGCAGGACGGCGACGGCCGACAGTGCCATGCGCCCCTTGTGCGCGAAGAAGTTGCGCATCGAGGTTCTCAGGACGGTCATGACGTACGCCCCCGGGCGTCGAAGTCCTTCATGCGGTCCAGGACCTGGTCGGCCGTCGGCTGGTGCATCTCGTCGACGATGCGGCCGTCGGCGAGGTAGAGCACGCGGTCGGCGTAGGAGGCGGCCACCGGGTCGTGGGTGACCATCACGATGGTCTGCCCCAGTTCGTCCACGGAGCGGCGCAGGAAGCCCAGGACCTCCGCTCCCGCGCGTGAGTCGAGGTTCCCGGTCGGCTCGTCCCCGAAGATGATCTCCGGGCGGGCGGCGAGCGCGCGGGCCACGGCGACGCGCTGCTGCTGTCCGCCGGAGAGCTGGGTCGGCCGGTGCTTGAGCCGTTCGGCGAGCCCGACGGTCTCCACCACCCGGTCCAGCCAGGCCCGGTCGGGCTTGCGGCCGGCGATGTCCATGGGCAGCGTGATGTTCTCGATCGCGTTCAGCGTCGGCAGCAGGTTGAACGCCTGGAAGATGAAGCCGATCCGGTCCCGGCGCAGCTGGGTGAGCTTCTTGTCCTTCAGCCCGGTGATCTCGGTCTCGTCCAGGTGGATGTGACCGCTGGTCACCGTGTCGAGGCCGGCGAGGCAGTGCATCAGGGTGGACTTGCCGGACCCGGAGGGGCCCATGATCGCGGTGAACCGGCCGCGGGCGATGTCCACGTCGACATGGTCCAGGGCGACGACGCGGGTCTCGCCGGACCCGTACGCCTTCACCACCTGCCGTGCCCGTGCGGCAACGGCCGTACGCCCTCCAGTGCCCCCGTGCCTGGGAATGGTTACAGCCGATGTCACGGTATGTCTCCTATGTCGTCGACAGGTCGGTGAGAGGCCCGGGTGTGCCGGGCGGCCGTCCTGGGTATGCCGTCGAGTCTCGCGGTCGGCGGGGGTGGCGCGCGCTGGTGCGGAGCCCCGTCTTTCCCGGGGGAAAACCCCACCCCCGCCGGTGCGGTCCGCCGCCCCCCAGCGGCGTTGAAGCCAATCTAGGGACTCCCCCCGGCCGGTCTCGTCCTCCGCCGGGACGACCCCTCCCCGAGCCGTAGTACGGAGATACCCCTAGGGGTGGTCCACCGCCGGGTGGAGCCGTTCCCGGGGTCGACTCCACCCTTCGGTGCGGCGGGCCTCCACCCGCACGCCGCGTCGGAGCCGGGTCACGCCTGCCGTGGGAGGCTGTCGTCCGGGCGACGGATGCAGGGGACACGGAACGTCAACGGGCGGGGCCACGGGAGGGAAATCGCGATGGGGAGCACGACACCGGCGATACGCGGCGGGGCCGCGCGGCAGCTCGGCACCGGCCGGCGGGGCGCGGTGGTCGCCGCCCTGATGCTGGCCATGGCCCTGGCGGCGCTCGACTCCACCATCGTCTCCACGGCCGTACCGCAGATCGTCGGCGACCTGGGCGGGTTCTCCGTCTTCTCGTGGCTGTTCTCCGGCTATCTGCTCGCCGTCACCGTCACGCTCCCCGTCTACGGCAGGCTGTCCGACACCTTCGGCCGCAAGCCGGTGCTCGTGGCGGGCGCGGCCGTGTTCCTGCTGGGTTCGCTGCTGTGCGCGGCGGCCTGGAACATGGCGGCGCTGATCGCGTTCCGGATCGTCCAGGGCCTGGGCGGCGGGGCGTTGCAGGGCACGGTGCAGACCCTGGCCGCCGACCTGTATCCGCTGGCGGAGCGCCCGAAGATCCAGTCCAGGCTGTCCACGGTGTGGGCGGTGGCCGCGGTGGCCGGTCCCGGGCTGGGCGGGGTGCTCGCCGCGTACACCGACTGGCGCTGGATCTTCCTGGTCAACCTGCCGATCGGTGCCGCCGCCCTGTGGCTGATCGTCCGTCACCTGCACGAACCGCAACGGCAGCGCGCGCGCCAGGCGCGCGTGGACTGGGCCGGCGCGCTGGCGGTGTTCGCGTGCGGCGGGGTGCTGCTGACCGCGCTGGTGCAGGGCGGGGTGGCCTGGCCGTGGCTGTCGGCGCCGTCACTGGCCCTCTTCGGCACCGGCCTCGCCCTGGCCGCCGTGGTGGTCGCGGTGGAGCGGCGGGCGGCGGAGCCGGTCATCCCGGGGTGGGTGTGGCGGCGCCGGACGATCGCGGCCGTCAATATGGCGCTCGGCGCGCTGGGGCTGCTGATGGTGGCGCCGGCGGTGTTCCTGCCGACGTACGCGCAGTCGGTGCTCGGGCTCACGCCGGTGGCCGCCGGGTTCGTGCTGTCGGTGTGGACGCTGAGCTGGCCGGTGTCGGCCGCCCTCAGCCAGCACGTCTACCGGCGGATCGGCTTCCGTGACACCGCGCTGCTGGGCATCGGCCTGGCCGCGCTGATCCTGTCCGCGTTCCCCTTCCTGCCGTATCCCGGCTCGTGGTGGCAGCCGACGCTGCTGATGCTGCTGCTCGGCGGGGCGCTGGGCCTGTTCCAGCTGCCGCTGATCGTCGGGGTGCAGTCGACGGTGGGCTGGTCGGAGCGGGGCACGACGACCGCGTCGGTGCTCTTCTGCCGGCAGACCGGGCAGACCGTGGGCGCGTCCCTGTTCGGCGCCGTCGCCAACGGCGTGCTGGCCGCGCGGCTCGGCGGGGCGGGCGACCTGGACTCCGTCACGCGAGCCTTGCGCGCCGGTACGGTCCCGGAGACCACCCGGCGGGCGATCGCGGAGGCGGTGCACGCGGTGTACCTCGGCGCGGCGGCAGCGGCGGCGCTGGCGTTCGTCCTCCTCCTGCTGGTGGCGCCACGACGCTTCCCGGTGCTGGAGGAGTGAGCGGTGCCGTGGGCGGGCGCGGGTGTCGTGGGTGGGTACGCCGTACTCGTCCCGTGATCACATACCGACCGGCCAGTTCGGAGAAAACGCCGCGCGACCCGGACCGCGCGAGTAGCGTGCGTGGCTCAGCTCTCCCACCTCCCTGCGGTCCGTCGTCACGGACCCGAGCCACGCAAGGAGCACCGGGATGTCCTACGACCCGCCACCCCGCCTCGGCCTTCCCTGGCAGCCCGCACCCCCCGAGCCGCCCCGCCCGGCAAGCCGGCCGCTCCGCGAACCACTCGGCCACCACAGCGACCTGCGCGTGCTGCGCAGCGCCTACCGCCGGCAACGCCGCACCGCCACACTGACCGCGCTGGGCTACTTCACGCTGTTCCTCGTCCTGTCCGCGTGCGCCCCCGGGGTCATGACGCGCACGGTCGCCGACGGCATCCCCGCGGGCCTGCTGCTCGCCCTCGTCCAACTCCCCGTCACCTGGCTGGCGATCGGCCTGTACGGGACCACCGCGCGCCGGTACGTCGACCCGCTCGCCGAGCGCATCCGCAGGCAGACCGAACTGGACGCGCGGCGAGGAGCGAGCCGATGACCGGCGCCGCCGGCACCGCCGCCCTCTCCGGATTCAGCGACTCCGCCCGGGCGATGTCCCTGGTGGCCTTCTCCACCGTCGCCACGGTGACCCTGCTGCTGTGCGTGCTGACCGGCCCCGACGGGGACGACCTCGACGAGTTCTACACCGGCTACGGCTCCCTGTCCCCGCTGCGCAACGGCCTCGCCATCGCCGGCGACTACATCTCCGCGGCCACCGTCCTCGGCACCGGCGGCGTGATCGCCCTGTGCGGTTACGACGGGGTCGTCCTCGCCCTCAGCACGGCCCTGTCGCTGCTGCTGCTGATGTTCCTGCTCGCCGAACCACTGCGCAACGCCGGCCGGTTCACCATGGGCGACGCACTGGCCCGCCGGCTGCCCGGCCGCTGCGTGCGCGTCACCGCCTGCGCGGTCACCATCGCCGCGCTGCTGCCGCTGATGCTCGTCCAGCTCGCCGGTACCGGGCAGCTGATGGCGTTCATCCTGGGTTTCTCCAGCGAGTCCCTGAAGACCGGATGCGTCGTGGGAGTGGGCGCCCTGATGATCGCCTACGCCGCGATCGGCGGCATGAAGGGCACCGCCCTCATCCAGATCCTGAAGATCGTGCTGCTCGTCGGCTCCGGGACCCTGGTCGCCGTCCTCGTGCTGCGCCGCTTCGACGGGGACCCGGGCGCCCTGTTCACCGCCGCGGCGCGGCGAAGCGGTGCCGGGCCCGCGTTCCTGCGTTCGGGGCTGGAGTTCGGCACCACCCCCGCGTCCCGCCTCGACATGATCGCCTCCGAACTGACCGTCGTACTCGGCGGCGCCTGCCTGCCGCACGTCACCATGCGCATGTACACCGCCTCCAGCGCCCGCCAGGTGCGCCGCGCGATGTCCTGGGCGGTGTCGATCGTCGCCCTGTTCGTGCTGGTGATCACGGTGGTGGGGTTCGGTGCGACAGCACTGGTCGGCCGTACGGCGATCGCCGCGGCCGACCCGCGGGGCAACACGGCCTACCTGCTGGGCTCGCGCGCGGTGTTCGGCGCCGACGTGTCCGCGGCGGAGACCTTCCTGTTCACCCTGGTCGCCGCCGCGATCTTCCTGACCCTGCTCGCCTCGGTGGCCGGGATGATCCTCGCCTGCGCCAACTCCCTCGCCCACGACGTGTTCGCGGCCCGGGTGCAGGAGATGCCGGCCCGCCGCGAGATGACCCTGGCGCGCGTCTCGGCGCTCGCCATCGGCGCGCCGACGATCCTGCTGGCCACCCTGGTGCAGCAGCACAGCCTCCAGCCCCTGGTCACGCTCTCGTTCTGCCTGGGCGCCTCCGCCCTCGCCCCCGCCCTGGTCTACGGCCTGTTCTGGCGCCGCTACACCCGCGGCGGGCTGCTGGGCACGCTGATCGGCGGCTCGCTGACCGTGCTGCTGCTCATGCCGGGCACCAAGCTCGTCTCCGGATCACCCACCTCGGCGTTCCCGCACGCCCACTTCGACTGGTTCCCGTTCACCACCACCGGCCTCGTCTCCATCCCGGCCGGCTTCCTCTTCGGCTGGCTGGGCACGGTGCTGTCCGGCCGCGCCGGGGCGCAGCGGCAGCGGCACCGGTACGAGGCGGTGGAGGCCCGGATCCTGGCGGGAGCGGTACGGAAGGAGAACTGACGACGCGTGCGCCGCGCCGGCCACCGCCGCGAGGCGCGCGTCGGGCCGGCCACCGTCCAGGACCTGCGCCGCGCCGGCCACCGCCGCGGGCGTGGGCCGTGCCGGCCGCTACTCCATGGCCACCTTGCCGGTCAGCGAGATGAGGCTGTCACGTACGGAGTCCATGTGCGCCTGGACGTCGTCCCAGGTCTCACTGTGCTCGCACAGCACCCGCTCGGTCTCCCTGGCGATGCGCTCCCCGCGCAGGCGCGCGTCGGCGACGATCTCGGCGGCACGCGCGTGTGCCTCCTCCTCACGGCGGCGCGCGGACTCCTGGGCCTCCGCCAGAGCCCGCTCGGCCGCGGACAGCTCCGCCTCCGCCCGGCTCACCCGTTCGGCGTGCCGGGCGTCCAGCGCGGCCACCCGTCCGGCCTCCTCGCGTTCGGCCTCGGCCCAGCGTTCGGCCTGCTCCCGGGCGTGCTCGGCGAGCATGGCGGTGATGCGCTGCCGCGTCTCGCGCAACGCCCCGAGCGCCTGCCCACGCCCTTCCTTCACCTCGCGCCGGGCACCGACCCGGTGGCCGTCGGCCTCGGCGCGTGCGGCGAGGAGGCACTGGCGGGCGCGTTCGTCGGCCTCCGCACGGACCGCGTCCGCGGCCTCCCGCGCCTCCCGGCGTACGCCCTCGGCCCGCTCCTCCGCCCGCGCGACCTCCTGCCCGGTCTCGTGCCGCGTACGCTCCCGCAGGTCAGCGGCAGTCTCGAGCGCGAGCTGGAACAGGCGCCGCGCGGGCTCCCCGAGCGTCTCGTACGTCTGCGGCACGAGCTGCGCGACGGTCTCCCGCAGCCGTACGGCCTCCTCCTCCATCTCCCGGGCAAGCACCGTCAGCCGGGCGGCACGCTCCCAGGCGGCGTCGCGGTCCTCGGAGAGCGCCTCCAGGTACGCGTCGACCTGGTCGGGGCGGTAGCCGCGCCCCCGGACGGTCACGAAGCCGTGCGGCGGCATCGCTGCGCTGCTCATCCTGGAACCCCTTTCCACCGGACATACACGACAGGACGATTTCGCGCACATCTTGATGGATCGGGCGTAAGTGTTCATAACGCGACACTCCGCAGTCACGTCACGGTCGATGTCCCGCACTCCGCGCCGACGGCGGCCCCGACACCCGGAAACGCCTCGTGCCCTTCACGCGCACGCGTGAAGGGCACGAGGACTCACACCCGGCCGGTGTCCGCTACAGCAGTCCGTCCCACATCTGCTCCAGCAGCACCGACCACCAGCTCTCCGGCGAGCCGAGCGCCGGCGGGTCCAACGCGGCCAGCTGCGCCTGGAAGTCGACGGTCCAGCGGCCCGCCTGCTCCTGGTTCAGCCCGTACCGCAGCCGCCACATCCGGCCCAGCAGGGCCAGGCAGCGGACGAACTCCGGCAGCCCGGTGTTCACGAACTGCGGCGGGACCGGCGCACCGCCCGGCCCCGCCTCCACGGGAACGGCCACGATGTTCGCCGTCCCGTACTGCACACAGAGCGCCTTGCCGAAGTCGGTGCCCATGACGAGGTACGAGCCCGCGTCCGCGGCCGGCTGCACCCTCCGCTCCGCCGCCAGTTCCGCCAGCGTCGGCACCGGACGACCCGGCTGCGCCTGCGCCCAGAAGAACGGACCCATGTCCAGCGGCAGCCCCGCCACCACCAGCGTGTGCGCCACGACCGGCGGCACACCCTGCCGGGAGACGGCCTGCTGCTCGAACCGGAAGACACCCGGCCCGAACGCCGCGGCCAGCTCCTGCGCGATGCCCTCCGGCGGGACGGGCGGCGCGGCCTGCACCGGCGGCAGCGGCGCCCGCACCGGCGCCGGCCGCGCGGGGCCGTCCGCCACCTGGTGCAACTCGCCCTGGTGCGCCAGCAGCTGCCGCATGCCCTGCTGCCGGCTCGCGTGGTCCGTGCCGTACGGCGCGATGCTCGCGATCCGCGCCTGCGGCCACTGCTCCCGGATCATCCGCGCGCAGTAGGCACCCGGCAGCTGGCACGACTCCAGCTCCGTGTGCAGCTCCAGCACCTGGTCCGGCGGTACGTTCATCGCCCGCAGCTCATGGAAGATCTGCCACTCCGGGTGCGGCGTACCCGGCGCCGAACGCCGGATCAGCTGCTGCTCCGAACCGTCCTGCGCGCGGTAGCGCAGGACCGCCTGATAACCGGGGCCGACCGTCGGCTGCCCCGGCGGCGGATACCCGTACGCCCCGGCCTGCCCCGGCAACGGCCCACCCGGCGGCGGCATCGCACCGGGCGGCGGCATCGCACCAGGGGGTGGCATCGCACCCGGCGGCGGCATCGCACCCGGCGGCATCGGCGGGGCTCCCGGAGCGCCCGGGGACATGCCGGGGGCGCCCGGCGCACCGAGCGCGCCGGGGGCGGGCGGCGGAGGCACGCCCGGACCGGACGGCGGCGGGGGCATGCCCGGGCCGCCGGGCGGAGGAGCGGACAGCACGGTCTCGGCATGGTGCACGGCACCGTGAACCCCGCCGGGCGCGCCAGGGGCACCGGGCGCGCCAGGAGGCTGGGGTGTGCCGCCCCCGCCCAGCCGGCCGGGGTCGGCCAGCATCGTGGCGGCCTGGTGGACGCCGCCCGGAGGCGTACTGCCCGGAGCGCCCGGAGGCGCGACAGGCGGCCGGGGGGCGCCCGGAGTGTTCGGCGCGCCCGGCGCGTGCGTCCCGTCCACGCTCCCCGGACCGGCCGGCGCACCCGCGCCACCCTGGCCCTCGGACCCGGCAGGCCCCTCAGGCCCCTCCGGCCCGAGCGCCGAGACAAGCTGCGTCGGCACATAGCCGCCCGCGGGCGGCGCACCCGGCGCGGGCGGCGTCACCGCGTTCCCCGGGCGTGCGCCCGGCAGACCAGGGACACCCGGCGGCGGCGGAGGCGCTCCCACTCCACCGCGCGCCTTCTTCGGCGGCGGCGCCGCCTTGCTCGTCGCGGCGTCCGCGATGTCCCCGGCGTTCGGCGCGAGCTGCCGCCCCGGCCCGCCCGGACCGGCCGGCGCCAGCGGGTAGCCGTACGACGGGCCGTCCGGCGGCGCAGGCGGCGGCGTGCTGCCCTGCGGGGTGCCCGGCGCGCCCGGCATCGTGGGAGGCGCGGGCGGGGTGCCCGGGACCGCCTGAGCCGGTGCCTGCCGGGCGCCGTACACCGGCGCGTCCGGCGGGGGCGGGGGCGTGCCGCCCTGCCCGGCGCCCGGCGCGACCGACGCGTCGAGCGCCGGTGCGATCGCCGTCGGCGGCAGCCGGCTACCGCCCGACATCAGCGCCGTCGGCGCGTCCGGCGCGGCCATCGGCGGGCGCGGCGGGGCGCCCTGGTCGCTGAGCGGCGGCGCGAACACCGTCGCGGGCAGCGGCACGGAACGGTCGTCCTCCCCGCCGTCCGCGTTCGTGTCGGTACCGGCCCAGGGCGTGGCCCCCGGAGGCACGTCCACCGGTCCGGGCGTCCCGGTCCCACCGAAGGCACCGGGCACCTCGGCACCGCTCCGCACTTCTCCGGACGCACCCACCGGCACCCCGGCCTGCGTCTGCGCCGACGCGCCCCCGCCCGAGGCCACCGCAGGGCCCGAGGACACCGCACCCGGCGCCCCGTCAGGAACCACCGCATCAGAAGCCGGACCGGAGCCCGCAGGCGAACCCGGAACCGGCCCCGCAGCACCAACCGCAGCCGCATCCGCACCAGAACCGGAGCCCGGCCCGGAAGCCGGCCCCGGATCGGCCTGGCCCGGCCGCTCCCCCACTCCCAGCCTGTCCGCCGCCTCCTGCAACCACTCCGGCGGAGTCAGCAGGAACGACGTCTGGTTCAGGTCCACCCGGGCGGCAGCCACCGGCACCGCGTCCTCGGGCCCGTCGGCACGGCCGTACTCCTCCTCGTACCGGCGGATCACCTCACCCACCGGCAGGGCGGGCCACAGCGTCGCCTCCCCGCTGTCCCGGGCGATGACCAGGCGCTGGCCGCCCGCGTCGGACCGCGGACCCTCCGCCCGGTCCTCACCCCACACCACGAAACCCAGCCCGAACTCCCGCACCCGCACCTCGCGGTGCTGGTACGCCGGCACATCGCCGTTGACCCACTCCTCGGCGCGCTCCTGCGCCTGCGCGTACGTCACCATCGTCGTCAGCTCACTCCCCCGCCGGGCCCGGCGACGCCGAACCGGAAGACACCGGGACGGCACGTGCGAAACCGCCGTCGACCATCAGGTCCGCCACCGTCTCCAACTCCGGCGGATGGCCGGCCAGCCGGGACAGGAAGGCGTCGAAGTCGTCACCGCACGGCAGCAACAGGCGCTCCACCCGCTCCGCCGGCGACCACGACGGATCCACGTCCCGCACATCGTCGTACGCGCAGAACCACACCGAACCGGCCCGCTCGCCCTTCACCTTCACCGCGAGCAGACCGCCCTGCACGAAGACCACACCGAGGTAGTCCTTCGTCAGATGGTCGCGCAGGCACTTGTTCACGTACGCCAGATCGTTGACCGCGGCCTCGTCCCGCACCGTGAAGAACGGCTGGTCCAGCAGCAGCCCCAGCTCGGCGTCCAGCGCCGTGCCGACGGGCGCGCAACCGCCCGCCGCCTTCAGGAACGAGCGGTACGCGCCGGGGAGCCGGTAACCCAGATCCTCCTCCAGCCCCTGCACCTGCGCCTCCGGCACCGCCACACCCGACTTCGGCAGGCGGAAGTGCGCCGGCCGCGCCTCCTGCAACGGCCGCGTCCCCCGCTTACCGTGGTCCACCGGCGCCGTCGCCACCCCACCGTGGTGCCGCAGCAACGCCTTCACCTCCACCGGGATCAGCTCCAGCCGCCGCGTGCCCGCCACGTGATGCCACGTCCAGCCGTGCGGCGTCGCCACATCCGGCACCGTGTCCCACAACACGTGACCCTGCGCCGCCAGCGCCGCGTTCGCCGACACGTAGTCCGTCAGCCGCAGCTCGTCCACCCCGAACCCCTCCGGAGGCTCGGCGATCTCCACCGCCACGCGCGCGTACGGCGAGAAATCCGGGTAGCCCCGCTCGTCGACCCGTACCCCTCTCGGGTGACGCGCCGCCCGCACCGGGTCCGGGAAGTGCACGACCTGCCCGGCGTAGGCCGCGTTCGGCGGCGCGGCGTGCCCCCCGGTCCGGCGGCTGGGCGGTGCCCCCAGCCCGAGCCGACCTGTCGTCATGGCGGTTGCCCCCTGCGGCGTTGTCTGTGGCGCCTGAACGGCGGTGTGGATCGCGGACGGCGACAGCCTATGCGGTGCGCCCACCACGGTCACCGACCCGCCGCATCCCCGTCACCGCCCCCACTCCCCGCGCACCCCACCCCCTCACCCGACTCGGTGACCAGCCGTCACCCTTCCGTCACCGCCTGCCCCCGTACGGGCGTGTCGCGCCGCCCCAGCTTCCCCACCAGCCACGGCATTTGGCACCCTGTGTCCGTCAGGGGGACGCCCGGGGAGGAAAACGAGCATGAACGCGTTGCAGACCGGAAGTACCGCAGTGCCGGCCGGCGACCCCCGCATCGGCTGGAGCGGCACCGGCACACCCCCCGCCCCCACCCTCCGGCACCGCCGCGACGGCATCCTGCCCACCGTCGCCGCCGCCCTCTCCGTCCGCGGCGCCACCCTCACCTGCACCGCCACCCGCAGCGACCAGACTCCCGCCCTGCACCCCCTGGTCCAGGACTTCCTCGACACCCTCACCAGCGCCCAACGCGACCGCTTCACCGGACGCTGCGCCGAGACCATCCTCATCTCCCGGCACCTCACCACCGCCGACGCCGCCCGCAGCAAACGCGCCGCCCGCAGACCCATGACCAACGGCGAGGCCCGCAAAGCCCTCAGACACGCCAAGCTCACCGCCCGCCGCATACGCGAGGACGGCGACCCCCTCCACGGCAGCTTCGCCGCCCCCTGCCGGGCCTGCACCGCCCTCAGCGCCCACTTCGGCGTCCGCATCGTCGACCCCACCGCGACCGGCGGCTGACCGCCCCTCCGCCCCGGCCGACGGCCGACCGCCCGCCACGACAGAACCCGCCGACACAACCCACCGACGGAACCCGCCGCACCGGCACGACCCCGCGAGCACGACGAACGAAGGGCAGATGCACCCCGACCGCGCCTCCATCCCCCAGCCCCCGGCCCCCCGCACCCCGGCCGGGTCCTCCACACGCTTCTCCGTACCCGTCGACGCCGCCCTGCGCGCCGCCGGCTGGCACCCCGGACGCTGGGACATAAAACAGGCCGAGATCTGGGCCGACACCCTGCGCGAACACACCTCACCCGCAGGCCACCGGCACACCATCTTCCCCGCCGCCGTAGAGGCCTGGGCCGAGTTCGGCGGACTCGACATCACCCCCACCGGCCCCGGCCGCCAGATCGCCCCCGCCGCCCTCCGCCTCGACCCCCTGCACGGCCGCCACCTCGCCCGCACCCTCGGCGACCTCGGCCGCGCCCTCGGCACCGAGCTGTGCCCCCTCGGCGAGGAGACCGACACCGCCGCCCTCCTCGCCATCGACAGCGAAGGCCGCGTCTACACCGTCGACCACACCGGCGACTGGTACCTCGGCCCCGACATCGACCACGCCCTGACCACCCTCATCACCGGCATCCCGCCCGTACGCCTCACCGCCGGCTGAACACCCGCCCCGCACCACCGCACACCACGAACGACACCCGCCCTACGCCGCCGGAATCACCGCCGACACCCGGAAACCGCCCGCATCCGTCGGCCCCGACACGAACACCCCGCCCAGCGCCGCGACCCGCTCCCGCATCCCCACCAGCCCGTTCCCGCCCGACGGCAGCCCCGCCGACGCCGACGCGGGCTCCGGCGGCGGCTCGTTCTCCACCTGCATCGCGATCTCCGACACCCGGTGCGCCAGCCGCACATACGTCTTCGCACCCGCCGCATACTTGTGGACGTTCGTCAGCGCCTCCTGCACCACCCGGTACGCCGTCTGCTCGACCTCCGCCGCATACGACCGCACCTCCCCCTGCACCGACAGATCCACCACCATCCCCGCGGCAGCCGACTGCCCCACCAGCTCCTCCAGCTCCGACAGCCAGGGACCCTCCGCCGCCCCCTCCGCCTCGGCCACCCGCGAAGCCGCCGCCGCGGCCGCCTCCCCCACCGCCGCCAACGAGGACGCCGAAGCAGCCCGCCGGCCCACGCCCTCCCCCGCCCGCAACACCCCGAGCATCTCCCGCAACTCGGTCAACGCCTGCCGCCCCATGTCCCCCACCAGCGCGGCATTGCGCACAGCCTTCTCCGGATCCTTCCGCGCCACCGCCTGAAGCGCCGCCGCATGCACCACCATCAGACTCACCCGGTGCGCGACCACGTCATGCATCTCCCGCGCGATCCGCGTCCGCTCCTCGTTACGCGCCCACTCGGCCCGCTCCTCGGCCCGCTCCGCGAGCAGCTGCAACTCCCGCTCCAGCGAATCCGCCCGCTCCCGCAGACTCTCCATCAACCGCCGCCGCGCCCCCACGTACAGGCCCAGCAGCAGCGGCGGAGCCGTCAGACCCAGCGCCGTCGTCACCGCCGCGAACGGCAGGAACCAGTCACCGAGCGTCAGATCCCCCCGCGCCATGTCCTGGCGCACCCGCACGAAGGTCACCACCGCCGTCCCCAGCAGCGACATCCCCGCCAGCGCGGCGAGGACCCGCCGCGGCAGCTCACAGGCGGCGAGCGTGTACAGGCCCACGACCCCCAGCAGGAAGCCCATCTGCGCCGGCGTGATCGCGATCGCCACCAGCACCACCGCGATCGGCCACTTGCGCCGCAGCAACAGCACCGACCCGGCGATCACCCCGAACACGATCCCCACCCACACCGGGACACCCGCGTCCCGGGCGAACGGGATCCCCTCCGCACCGCACTCCACGGCGGACACCAGCGCGACACTCCCGTCGAGCACCGCGCTGCGCCACCTGGTCCACCACCAGGGGCCGGTCAGAGCCCTGGTGTGGTATTCCCCCGTCGTGGTCATGCACCCAGCCTACGGGCGGGAGGTGCGGCTTTTCCGGTGAGTTTCCCCGACCTCCACACACCACACTCCGTGACCGGGCGGCCTCGAAACGCACCGCTATCCCACGAACTGGTGAACCACCTCCGCCAGCCCCCGGAACCTGACATTCCACCCGGACGGTACGGGTATGACACACGCACCCGGCACACCCACCGACTTCGAGTCCCTGCGCGAACGGGCGGTCGCCCTGCGACGGGCGGGTCTGAGCCGACGGCAGATCCGTGACCGCCTACATGTCCACAACAATGACATCCTCAACCGCCTCCTGGAGGGAGAGCCGCCACCGGAGTGGACCAAGCGCCCGAACGCGAAGGACGACCTCCGGGAGAGGGCGCGGGAACTGCGGCTCCAGGGCTGGACGTACGACCGGATCCAGGTGGAGCTGGGCTGCTCGAAGAGTTCCATCTCGCTGTGGGTACGGGATCTGCCGCGACCAGAGCGGCGGAACCCTGCCGAGCAGGCCAGGCTCGCGTCGCGCAAGAGGTGGGAGCACGAGCTGGCGGTCCGCGACGAGGAGCGGCGACACACCAAAGCGGTCGCGGAGCACGAGATCGGCGTCCTGTCCGACCGTGAACTGTTCATCGCCGGTGTCGCGTTGTACTGGGCCGAGGGGGCGAAGGACAAACCTCACGCCCGCCGCGAACGGATCATCTTCGTCAACAGCGACCCCGGCATGATCCGCCTGTTCCTGGCGTGGCTCGACCTGCTCGAGGTGGACCGCGAGGACGTGGGCTACCGGTTGATGATCCACGAGTCGGCCGACGTGGACGCCGCCGAGCAGTACTGGGCGGACCTCGTCGGGGCCGATCGCGGCACCTTCGACAGAACGACCCTGAAACGGCACAACCCGAAGACCGTCAGAAAGAACACCGGCGAGGACTATCGCGGATGTCTCGCCCTCACGGTCCGGCGGAGTGCCGAGCTGTACCGTCGCGTCGAAGGCTGGTGGTACGGCATAGTAGGGGCTGCCACCGCATCCGATCTACGAATTCGGACATAGCGGTAATCCCGGGTCGTCTAAGGGCAAGACGTCAGATTTTGGCTCTGATCATGGGGGTTCGAGTCCTCCCCCGGGAGCACATGTTCAGTTCGGGTCCTGACCGGCAGCACCGCCGTCAGGGCCCGCACTCATTTCCCCCCCGATCCGCCCCGGTATCCTGCGGCTGTCACCCCCACCCATCCAGAGCCGAAGGGCAACCCCGTGAGCGCCATCCGCCCGGCCGCCGTCGTCGTTCTCGCCGCGGGTGAGGGCACCCGTATGAAGTCGGCCACACCCAAGGTCCTCCACCAGCTCTGCGGCCGCTCGCTGGTCGGGCATGTGCTGGCCGCCGCGCGCGAGTTGGACCCGCAGAACCTGGTCGTCGTGGTGGGCCACGCCCGTGAGCAGGTCTCCGCGCATCTGACGGAGATCGACCCGGACGTGCGCACGGCCGTGCAGGCGGAGCAGAACGGGACCGGGCACGCCGTACGGATGGGCCTGGAGGAGCTGGGCGGGACCGTGGACGGCACCGTCGTGGTCGTGTGCGGGGACACCCCGCTGCTCACCGGGGACACGCTGAGGCGGCTGGCCGGGACGCACCGGGCGGACGGCAACGCGGTGACCGTGCTGACGGCCGAGGTGCCGGACGCCACCGGGTACGGCCGGATCGTGCGGGACGGGGTGACGGGGGCCGTCACCGCGATCGTGGAGCACAAGGACGCGACCGGGGAGCAGCGGGCGATCCGGGAGATCAACAGCGGGGTGTTCGCGTTCGACGGGCCGTTGCTGGCGGACGCGCTGAAGAGGGTGCGGACGGACAACAGCCAGGGTGAGGAGTACCTCACGGACGTGCTGGGGATCCTGCGGGAGGCCGGGCACCGGGTGGGGGCGTCCGTGGCCGGTGATCACGCGGAGATCGCCGGGATCAACAACCGGGTGCAGTTGGCCGAGGCGCGCCGGATCCTGAACGACCGGCTGCTGACGCGGGCGATGCTGGACGGGGTGACGGTGGTGGATCCGGCGACCACCTGGGTGGATGTGACGGTGTCGTTCGAGCGGGATGTCGTGGTGCATCCGGGGACGCAGCTGGCCGGGTCGACGCATCTGGGTGAGGGGTGCGAGGTGGGGCCGAACAGCCGGTTGAGGGACACGCTCGTGGGTGCGGGGGCGCGTCTGGACAACTCGGTGGCGGAGGGGGCGCGGATCGGTGCGGGGGCGGTCGTGGGGCCGTACGCGTATCTGCGTCCGGGTACGCGGCTGGGTGCCAAGGGCAAGATCGGGACGTACGTGGAGACGAAGAACGCGTCGATCGGTGAGGGGACGAAGGTTCCGCATCTGTCGTACGTGGGGGACGCGACGATCGGTGAGTACACGAACATCGGGGCGGCGAGTGTGTTCGTGAACTACGACGGTCAGGACAAGCACCACACGACGGTCGGGTCGCACTGCCGGACGGGTTCGGACAACATGTTTGTGGCTCCTGTCACGGTCGGGGACGGTGCCTACACCGCTGCCGGGTCGGTGATCACGAAGGATGTGCCGCCCGGTTCGCTGGCCGTGGCCCGTGGCCAGCAGCGGAATATCGAGGGCTGGGTGGCGCGGAAGCGTCCGGGGAGTGCGGCGGCCAGGGCGGCCGAGGCGGCGTCCCGGCAGGGTGGGAGCGAGGACTGAGCGCGAACGGGTGCCTCGAACACGGCGTACCGTGATAAGTGCACATCCGCACACGTGCACCCGCACCCTTGCCAGCTGATACGGCCTCTCACGCCCAGCCGAGAGGTCGCCGAGCAGCCGGCTGGCTGAGACAACCTCTGAGGAGACAGTGCTGTGACCGGGATCAAGACGACCGGCGAGAAGAAGTTGATGTTCTTCTCCGGCCGCGCCCACCCCGAGCTTGCCGAGGAGGTCGCCCAGCAGCTGGGTGTCGGGGTCGTCCCGACGAAGGCCTTCGACTTCGCGAACGGTGAGATCTACGTCCGTTACCAGGAGTCGGCTCGTGGTGCGGACTGCTTCCTGATCCAGAGCCACACGGCTCCGATCAACAAGTGGATCATGGAGCAGCTGATCATGATCGACGCGCTGAAGCGTGCGTCGGCTCGTTCCATCACGGTGATCGTGCCGTTCTACGGTTACGCGCGGCAGGACAAGAAGCACCGGGGTCGTGAACCGATCTCGGCGCGTCTGATCGCCGATCTGATGAAGACGGCGGGTGCCCACCGTCTGCTGACCGTGGATCTGCACACGGATCAGATCCAGGGCTTCTTCGACGGTCCGGTGGATCATCTGTTCGCGTTGCCGCTGCTGGCGGACTACGTGGGCCGGAAGGTGGACCGGAACAAGCTGACGGTGGTCTCGCCGGACGCGGGCCGGGTGCGGGTGGCGGACCGGTGGTGTGACCGGCTCGGTGCGCCGCTGGCGATCGTGCACAAGCGGCGTGACAAGGACGTGGCGAACCAGGTGACCGTCCACGAGGTCGTGGGTGAGGTCGAGGGCCGGGTGTGTGTCCTGGTCGACGACATGATCGACACGGGTGGGACGATCTGTGCGGCGGCGGACGCGCTGTTCGCGCACGGTGCGGAGGACGTCATCGTGACGGCGACGCACGGTGTGCTGTCGGGTCCGGCGGCGGACCGGCTGAAGAACTCGCGGGTGAGCGAGTTCGTGTTCACGGACACGCTGCCGACGCCGGGTGAGCTGGCGGTGGATCTGGACAAGATCACGGTGTTGTCGATCGCCACGACGATCGCGAGTGCGGTGCGTGAGGTGTTCGAGGACGGGTCGGTGACCAGCCTCTTCGACGAGCAGTGAGGTTTCTGCACCGTCGTCGCCGGCGCTAGCCGTTGATCCTTTTGGGTGCGGCCTCCCTTTCCGAGTAAACTGCACGAGTTGCTCGGCGAGGGAGGCCGTGTTCGTTTCCGCGAACCTCCGTTATCGACGCGCTCTTCGTAGCAGGCCGTTCGTGGCCGGGTGACCACGTCCGTTCTCTGTTCCGAGGAGTGATCAACATGTCTGAGGTCAAGCTCAGCGCCGAGACGCGCACCGAGTTCGGCAAGGGTGCCGCCCGCCGTATCCGCCGCGCCAACAAGGTTCCCGGTGTGCTGTACGGCCACGGTTCCGACCCGCTGCACCTGACCCTCCCGGGTCACGAGCTGGCGCTGGCGCTGCGTACGCCGAACGTCCTGATCTCGCTGGACATCGACGGCAAGGCCAACGAGCTGGCGATCCCGAAGGCCGTGCAGCGTGACGCGCTGAAGGGCTTCCTGGAGCACGTCGACCTCCAGCTGGTGAAGCGGGGCGAGAAGGTCACCGTCGAGATCTACGTGCACACCGAGGGCGAGCTGGCCCCGGGCGGCAACCTGCTGGAGCACGTGCTGAACACGCTGCCGGTGGAGACCGAGGCCACGCACATCCCCGAGTCGGTCACCGTCTCCGTCGAGGGCCTGGAGGCCGGTGCCTCCGTCCTCGCCAAGGACATCCCGCTCCCGTCCGGCTCCACGCTGGCCGTCGACGGTGACACGGTCGTCCTCCAGGTCCTGTCCGCGCAGGCCGAGGAGGCCGCCGAGGGCGAGGGCGACGAGGCCGCGGAGGCCTGATCCCCGCCGTCGTCATGATGTGTGGTCAGCCGCTGTTCCCGGTCGGGGGCAGCGGCTGGCGCGTATCTGGAAGACCGCCCGTATCGCGGAGACACGTATCGAGGAGAGATGGACGTGAGCACCCCTGCAAGTGGCCCCTGGCTGGTCGTCGGGCTGGGTAATCCGGGGCCGGAGTACGCCATGAACCGGCACAACGTCGGTTTCATGGTGGCGGATCTGCTCGCGGAGCGGATCGGGGGGAAGTTCAAGCGGGCGGGCAAGGCGCAGGCGCAGGTCCTGGAGGGGCGGATCGGTCCGGTGGGGCCGGCGAACCGCCGGGTGATCGTCGCGAAGCCGATGTCGTACATGAACCTGTCGGGCGGTCCGGTGAACGCGCTGAAGGACTTCTACAAGGTGCCGGTGGGGAACGTCGTGGCGGTCCATGACGAGCTGGACATCGACTACGGCACGCTGCGGCTGAAGCTGGGCGGTGGCGACAACGGGCACAACGGCCTGAAGTCGATGACGAAGGCGATGGGGCCGGGGTATCACCGGGTGCGGTTCGGGATCGGCCGGCCGCCGGGGCGGATGCAGGTGGCGGACTTCGTGCTGAAGGACTTCTCCCCGGCGGAGCGCAAGGAGCTGGACTACTTCGTGGACCGTGCGGCGGACGCGGTGGAGGCCCTGGTGATCGAGGGGCTGGAGCGGGCGCAGGGCACGTACAACTCCTGAGGCTGCGCCGCGTGGACCCCGGGATGTCGTGCGGCTCCCGGCAGGTCCGGCCCTGGCGGCCCGGGGGTCGAGCGGGCGTTCGCGGTGCCTGCGGGGAGACCTGCGGCGTCGTGCTGGAGCCCGGTACCGCGGACGGCGGTGGGCGTGCGCTGACGGTGGACGCGGGAAGCCCCCGGGGCCTGGCGGCCTCGGGGGCTTCCTCGCATGCCGGGGCGGGGGCTGTCAGCCGGTGTTGCGCAGGCCGGCCGCCACACCGTTGACGGTGAGGAGCAGGGCGCGGGAGAGCAGCGGGTCGGGGTTGGCTCCGGCGGCGGCGGCGTCGCGCTGCCGCTTGAGCAGGGTGACCTGGAGGTAGGAGATCGGGTCCAGGTAGGCGTCGCGGATGGTGAAGGTCTGCTTGAGGACCGGGTGGGCGTCGAGGAGTTCGGTCTCGCCGGTGACCCGCAGGACCTCGCGGACCGTCAGCTCGTGTTCGGCCCTGATGGTGTCGAAGACGTGCCGCAGCTCGTCCGGGACCAGGGTGTCGACGTAGTGCTGGGCGATCCGCAGGTCGGTCTTGGCGAGGGTCATCTCGACGTTGGAGACGAAGTTGCGGAAGAAGTGCCACTGCTGGTGCATCTCGTCCAGGACCGCGTCCAGGCCGGCTTCGCGCAGGGCCTTGAGGCCGGATCCGACGCCGAACCAGCCGGGGACGATCTGCCGGGACTGGGTCCAGCCGAACACCCACGGGATGGCGCGCAGGCCGTCGAGGCCGGCGCCGGAGTCGGGCCGGCGGGAGGGCCGGGAGCCCAGGTGCAGGTCGGCGAGCTGGTCGACGGGGGTGGAGGCGAAGAAGTACGCCGGCAGGTCGGGGTCCTCCACCAGGCGGCGGTAGGCGCCGTGGGCGGCGTCGGAGACGACGTCCATGGCGGCGTCCCAGCGGGCGAGGGCCTCGTCGGACTGGCGGGGTGCGGTGTGCAGGGCGGAGGCCTGGAGGGTGGCCGCGACGGTCAGCTCCAGGTTCTCGCGGGCCAGGGAGGGGATGAGGTACTTGTCGGAGATGACCTCGCCCTGCTCGGTGACCTTGATCTCGCCCTCCAGGGTGCCCCAGGGCTGGGCGAGGATGGCGTCGTGGGAGGGGCCGCCGCCGCGGCCGACGGTGCCGCCACGGCCGTGGAAGAGGCGCAGCCGGACGCCGTAGCGGTGGGCGACGTCGCGCAGGCGGCGCTGGGCGCGGTGGATCTCCCACTGGCTGGTGGTGATGCCGCCGAACTTGGAGGAGTCGGAGTAGCCGAGCATGACCTCCTGGACGTCGCCGCGCAGCGCGACCAGGCGCCGGTAGGACGGGTCGGAGAGCATGTCCTCGAGGATGGTGTCGGCGGCGCGCAGCTCGTCGGTGGTTTCCAGCAGCGGCACGATGCCGATCTTGGCCCAGCCGGCGTGCAGGTCGAGGAGGCCGGCCTCGCGGGCGAGGACGGCGGCGGCGAAGACGTCGTCGGCGCCCTGGCACATGGAGATGATGTAGGACTCGATGACCTCGGGCCCGAAGACCTCCAGGGCCTTCCTGACGGTCTGGAAGACGCCGAGGGTCTTCTCGGCGGCCGCGTCCACCGGTGCCGGGGTCGGCGCCAGGGGCCGGCGGGAGCGCAGCTCCTTCGCCAGCAGCTTGCCGCGGTAGTCGCGGGGCATGTCGGCGTAGCGCCAGGACTCCTCGCCGAGCCGGTCGAAGAGCTGACCGAGGGCGTGGTGGTGGGCGTCGGCGTGTTCGCGGACGTCCATGGTGGCGAGCTGGAGGCCGAAGGCGGCCAGGGTGCGGATGGTGCGGGCGAGGCGGCCGTCGGCGAACAGGCCGCCGCGGTGCTCGCGCAGGGAGGTCTGGATGATCCGCAGGTCGGCGAGCAGTTCGCCGGTGCCGAGGTAGTCGCGGCCCGGTTCGTGCGCGGTGCCCTTGGCGAGGCGCTGCTTGGTGTTCTCCAGCTTCTGCCGGATGCAGGTGGCCTTGAGCCGGTAGGGCTCCTCGGCGTTGAGACGCTTGTAGCGGGGGCTGATCTCGGGGAGCAGCTCCAGGTCGGTGCCGAGCGACTCCAGCAGTTCCTCGGTGGCTCCGGCGTAGCGGATGGAGTTGGAGAGCAGGCCGCGCAGCTCGTCGATCGTGGCCAGGGCGTCGTTGATGCCGTGTTCGTGCTGGAGGATGAGGACGTCCCAGGTCACCTGGGGGGTGACGTTGGGGTTGCCGTCGCGGTCGCCGCCGATCCAGGTGCCGAAGGTGAGGGGGCGGGTGTCGTCGGGGAGCCTGACGCCGACGCGTTCGAGTTCGGCGGTGAGGTCCTCCAGGACGTCGCCGACGGCGTCGGCGTGCAGTTCGTCGAGGTAGTAGATGGCGTTGCGGGCCTCGTCGGCGGGTTCGGGCCGTACGACGCGCAGCTCGTCCGTCTGCCAGACCAGGTCGATGTTCTCGGCGAGGCGGATGTCGTGGCGGCGGCGGTCGGATTCGAGGACGGGGGTGTCCAGGAGCGCGGCGACGCGCCGGAGCTTGTTGAGGACGGAGCGGCGGGCGGCCTCGGTGGGGTGGGCGGTGAACACCGGGCGGACGTTCAGGTGCTGCACGGCCTCGCGCAGGTGTTCGGGGTCGGCGTCCTTGAGTCGGTCGGCCGTGCGGGCGAGCAGGCCGCCCTCGGCGGCGCGCCTGGCCCGTAGTTCCCGGCCGCGGTGGACCTGCTCGGTGATGTTGGCCAGGTGGAAGTAGGTGGAGAAGGCGCGGACCAGCTTGGCCGCGGTCTCCAGTTCCGTGCCGCGCAGCAGCTCGGCGGCGGCTTCGCCGTCCTCCCGGGTGAGGCGGCGGACCTTCTCGACCAGTTCGAGGAGTTCGGGACCCTCCTGCCGGACGAGGGTCTCGCCGAGGAGATCACCCAGGCGGCGGATGTCGGCGCGCAGTTCGGTGCTGGCCGTGGTGGTCTGGTCGTCGGCACTGCTCACAGGTGCGGCTCCTTGCAGTGTTGAAGCTCGTCTGGAGGGAACCCGGCCGGCTGCCAGGCGGCGGGCGCCGCATACGGGCCGGACTGTCCGGGAAGGGGAAACGTCAGCGGACCGCGCTGTCCGACCGCATCCAAGGATAGGTGGCCGTGCGGACGCGCAGGGGCCGGGGCTCTTGCCGCGGCGCGGCACACTGCCATACTTACGACGCCGTAGGTTACGGAACCGTAGGGAGCACCGGCGAGTCCACCCGGTCCCGGCGGCCCGTGCCTGCCTGTCTTGACCCTCGACCCCACAGGGGACCGCATGACCTCACGTTCCGATGTGATCGAAGAAGCCCGTAAGGCCACCGACACACCCTCTCCCCCCGCCACGCTGGGCGGCGAGCAGAAGCGTTCGATCGAACAGATCGCGCTGCTCGTGTTCATCGTCGTGCCGTTCGTGGCATTGGTGGCGGCCGTGCCGCTGGCCTGGGGCTGGGGGGTGAGCTGGCTCGATCTGGGCCTGCTGGTCTTCTTCTACTTCCTCGCCTGCCACGGCATCACCATCGGTTTCCACCGGTACTTCACCCACGGTTCGTTCAAGGCCCGGCGGCCGCTGCGCATCGCGTTGGCGATCATGGGCTCGATGGCGGTGGAGGGCCCGGTGGTGCGCTGGGTGGCCGACCACCGCAGGCACCACAAGTTCTCCGACGCCGAGGGCGACCCGCATTCGCCGTGGCGGTTCGGTGAGACGCTGCCGGCACTGATGAAGGGCCTGTGGTGGGCCCACATCGGCTGGCTGTTCGACGAGGAGCAGACCTCGCAGGAGAAGTACGCGCCGGACCTGATCAAGGACAGGGCCATCCGGGCGATCTCCCGCCAGTTCGTCCTGTGGACCCTCGTGTCCCTCGGGCTGCCGCCGCTGATCGGCGGTCTGGTGACGATGTCCTGGTGGGGCGCGGCCACCGCGTTCTTCTGGGGCTCACTCGTGCGGGTGGCCCTGCTGCACCATGTGACGTGGTCGATCAACTCGATCTGCCACGCGGTCGGCAAGCGGCCGTTCAAGTCGCGGGACCGGTCGGGCAACGTGTGGTGGCTGGCGGTGCTGTCCTGCGGTGAGTCCTGGCACAACCTGCACCACGCGGACCCCACCTCGGCGCGGCACGGGGTGATGCGCGGCCAGATCGACTCGTCGGCCCGGTTCATCCGCTTCTTCGAGCTGCTCGGCTGGGCGTACGACGTGCGCTGGCCGTCACGCTCGCGTATCGATTCCCGCCGTGACACCGGGGAGGGCGGTTCGCGGGGCCGGAGGGAGACCGCCGAGGCGGCATGATTGACGCCGTGGCGACCGACTCCAGCAGCAATCCGGGTGCTCCGGGCAACGACAAGCAGCGGCGGACCCGCCGGACCCGTATGACCGGTGCGGAGCGTCGCCAGCAGCTGCTGGAGATCGGCCGTACCCTCTTCGCGGCCAAGGGCTTCGAGGGCACGTCGGTGGAGGAGATCGCGGCGAAGGCCGGGGTGTCCAAGCCGGTGGTGTACGAGCACTTCGGCGGCAAGGAGGGTCTGTACGCGGTGGTGGTCGACCGCGAGATGCGCCGTCTGCTGGACATGGTGACCGGCTCGCTCACCGCCGGTCACCCGCGTGAGCTGTGCGAGCAGGCGGCGTTCGCGCTCCTGGACTACATCGAGGAGTACACGGACGGTTTCCGCATCCTGGTCCGCGACTCCCCCATTCCCCAGTCCACGGGTTCCTTCGCCTCGCTGATCTCGGACATCGCCACGCAGGTGGAGGACATTTTGGGCCGCGAGTTCAAGTCCCGCGGCTTCGACCCGAAGCTCGCTCCGCTGTACGCGCAGGCGCTGGTCGGCATGGTCGCGCTGACCGGCCAGTGGTGGCTGGACGTGCGCCGCCCCAAGAAGGCGGAGGTGGCGGCGCATCTGGTGAACCTGGCCTGGCACGGCCTGGACGGACTGGAGCAGAAGCCCCGGCTGATAGGCCACCGCAAATGCTGACCGTGTCCGGGCCGGAGCCCTCCTGCCGTGCCCGGGGTCGTGCTCAGGCCGGCTTCCGGGCGACGGCGAACAGCCGCCGGAACGGCAGGACCGTGCCGTACGGCGCGCGCGGGTAGGCCGTGCGCAGCAGGTCCCGGTACTCGGCGAGGAACGCGTCCCGTGCCCCGGGATCGTCGGCGAGCACGGTGAGGGCGGGCCGCAGTCCGGTGCCCTTGACCCAGTCGAGCACCGGGTCCTCACCCGCGAGGACGTGGAGGTACGTCGTCCGCCACACGTCGGTGGCGCAGCCGAGGCGGGCCAGTCGGTCCAGGTAGGCGCCCGGGGTGTGGACGGAGTCCGGTCGGCGCAGGACGCCGGCGAGGCGGGCCCGCCAGCGGGGCATGGCGGCGAGGTCGCGCATCAGGGTGTGCAGTGGCGCGTCGGTGTTGTCGGGCACCTGGAAGGCGAGGGCGCCGCCGGGGTTCAGGGCGGCGGTCCAGCCGGCGAAGCGGTCGGCGTGCCCGGGCACCCACTGGAGGGTGGCGTTGGAGACGATCAGGTCGTACGGCTCCGTGGGCGTCCACGTGCGTACGTCGGCGTGGGTGAAGTCGAGCCGGCCGCCCCCTGCGGTGGGCCCCTCGTGCTCGACGTGGGCCCTGTCGAGCATCGCGGGCGAGTTGTCGTAGCCGGTGATGTGCGCGGTGGGCCAGCGGTCGGCGAGCAGGGCGGTGACGTTGCCGGGGCCGCAGCCGAGGTCGGCGATGCGTGGCCGGCCCGCGGGCGGGTCCGGGATCCGGGCGAGGAGGTCGGTGAAGGGGCGGGCCCGGTGGCCGGCGTGGCGGAGGTACTGGGCGGGGTCCCAGGCGGGCGTCGTCATGTGACCCACTCTCCCCGCCCATTTATCTCAACGTCAAGAGACTCGACATCAAGAGACTTCATGTCGACACAACCACTACACTGATCTCCATGGAGGACGAGGTCGATCGGCTGGTCGCAGCGTGGCGCCGGGAGCGTCCGGACCTCGACGTGGAGCCGCTGGAAGTGCTCAGCCGGGTGAGCCGACTCGCCCGGCATCTCGACCGCGCCCGCCGGCTCGCCTTCGCCGAGCACCAGCTGGAGCCCTGGGAGTTCGACGTGCTCACCGCACTGCGGCGCGCCGGAACGCCGTACCAGCTCTCCCCCGGCCAGCTCCTCACCCAGACCCTGGTCACCTCCGGCACGATGACCAACCGGATCGACCGGCTGGCGAAGAAGGGCCTGGTGGAACGACTGCCCGACCCGAGCGACCGGCGCGGCGTGCTGGTCCGGCTGACCGACGAGGGCCGGGACCGCGCCGACCAGGCACTGGCGGGCCTGCTGGACCAGGAGCGGGCGATCCTCGGCGAGCTGACCCACGCCCAGCGCGGCGAACTCGCCGGCCTGCTACGCCAGCTGACCGCCCCGTTCGACAACGTCCCCGGTTAGGTCCGCCGGGCCCACCCCGGCCCGCCGGGCGAGCGCGACCGCGGCCAGCGTCGAGTGGACGCCGAGCTTGCCGAGGACGTTCTGCATATGGGTGCGGACGGTGTGCGGCGAGAGGAACAGTCGCTCGGCGACTGCCTTGCGGCCGAGCCCGGCCACCATGCAGCGCAGCACCTCCCGTTCCCTCGGGGTGAGGGACTCCACCAGCCGCTCGCTCTCGGTGCGGTGCCGGCGTGCGGCCGTCAGCTCCCGGAGCACGCCGGTCAGCAGCGCCGGCGGCAGATGGGTCTCGTCGCGCAGCACTCCGCGTATCACCGTCAGCAGGCGGGACAGCGAGCAGTCCTTGGCGACCCAGCCGGAGGCGCCCGCCTGCAACGCGAAGGCCGCGCGGCGCGGGTCGTCCTTCTCGGCGAGGACGACGATCCGTACCCGCGGCTGGGCGGCCCGGACCCCGGCGACGAGCGAGATCCCGTCGACCAGGCCCTCCGCGTCGCCGTCCTGCACCGGTACGGCCGGGCGGCCACCGGGCAGGTCGCCGCCCAGGTCGGCGTCGGCCAGGAGGACGTCGAAACGGCGGCCCTCGCCCGCCGCGCGCTCCAGGCAGCGCAGCGCGGCAGGGCCGCTGCCGGCGGCGGAGACCTCGACGTCCGGCTCGGCGGCCAGGGCGGCGGCGAGCGACTCCGCGAAGATACGGTGGTCGTCCACGACCAGGACTCGGATACGAACCACGAAACCCCCTTCCCCAGGCTCCGCGCGGAGCAGGGGATACCAAGGTCCGGAAGACTCCGGATGAGCCGGTCCGGATAGCCCGGAAAAGGTGCGGAGGACGACGGCATGCGCGGGCACGGCACCCGCGGCCGAGGACGCCCGCCGCACGGCCGCCGCCGTCGCGGCGTCCGCTACCCCACCGCGGGCGCCGTACCCGCCTGTCTCGCCCCCTGAACGGCACCGGCCCCCACCGGTGCTGCTCCTCAGAGTACGGATGCGCGCACGCGGCGGAAGACGATTCGCAGAACTGGCCGTCCGGCGCGCTTATCGTGTGCCGCATGTTTCGTATTGAGGCGGAAGTCGACAGACACCGACGTGATCTGCTCCGCGCACGCCTGCGGGAGACCAACGCGGCGGCGTCCCCGGTGCTCGCCGCGCTGCACGGCACCTCCGCCGAACACGAGGCACCGCTCCACGTGTGGGCGCTGGACGGCGCCGGCGATCTGGCGGGCGGCCTGGTCGGCCACACCTGGGCCACCTGGCTGCACATCACCTACCTGTGGGTCGACGCCCGCCACCGCGGCACCGGCCTCGGCACCCGCCTGCTCGCCGAGGCCGAACACCTCGCCGCCACCGACCGCGCCTGCACGGCGGCCCGCCTGGAGACCTGGGACTTCCAGGCCCCCGACTTCTACCGCGGACAGGGTTACGAGGTGGTCGGCACGGTCCCCGACTACCCCCCGGGCGTCACGGAGTACACGCTGGCCAAACGCCTGACCTGACGGCGGCGAGGGCGGCCGGGAAGCGGAACAGCCGCGGCGGGCCCGCGGGTCCGGCAGCGAGGGGCGGCCGCGCCGGCCCCGTACGCCCTGATGGGGTGCGGGGCCGGCGGAGGGTTCAGGGGAGTCGGTGGGCGCCGGGGGACGGGACGGCCTCGAAGACACGGGGGGCCGTGAAGCCGGCCGAGGTGAAGGCATCCTCGACCGCCTTGGTCAGCGTGTCCACGTCGGTCGCCTCGACCAGGACGATCGCCGAGCCGCCGAAGCCGCCGCCGGTCATGCGGGCGCCCAGCGCGCCGTGTGCCAGGGCGGTGTCGACGACCAGGTCCAGCTCCGGGCAGGAGATGCGGAAGTCGTCGCGCAGGGAGGCGTGGCCCTCGGTGAGGACGGGACCGATCGTGCGGGTCTCGCCGGAGCGCAGCAGGCCGACGACGCGTTCCACCCGGTGGTCCTCCGTCACCACGTGCCGGACCAGGCGGACGATCTCCTCCTCGTCGCCCAGGCGGGCCAGGGCCGCGTCCAGGCCCGCGTAGGGGATGTCCCGCAGGGCGTCGACGCCGAGCAGGGCCGCGCCCTTCTCGCAGCCGGCCCGGCGCTTGCCGTACTCGCCGCCGCTGTGGGCGTGTTTGACCTGGGTGTCCACGACCAGCAGGCGCAGGCCCTCGGCCGCGAGGTCGAAGGGGATCTGCTGCTGGGACAGGTCACGGGTGTCGAGGAAGAGGGCGTGGCCCGGCTCGCAGCAGGACGACGCCGTCTGGTCCATGATGCCGGTGGGTGCGCCGACGTAGACGTTCTCGGCGCGCTGGCACAGGCGGGCCAGTTTCCAGCGCTTCAGGCCGAGGCCGTACAGGTCGTTGAGCGCCAGGGCGATGACGACCTCCAGCGCGGCGGACGAGGACAGGCCCGCGCCCGTCGGCACGGTGGACGACAGGTGGACGTCCGCGCCGGTGACCTCGTGGCCCGCCTCGCGCAGCGCCCAGACCACGCCCGCCGGGTACGCCGTCCAGTTCGCGTCGCTGCCGGGCGCGAGAGTGTCCAGCCGCAGCTCCACGACGCCGCCCTCGACGTCCGCCGAGTGCAGGCGCAGCAGCCCGTCGTCCCGGCGGGAGACCGCCGCGAGCGCCTGGTGCGGCAGTGCGAACGGCATGACGAAGCCGTCGTTGTAGTCGGTGTGCTCACCGATCAGGTTGACCCGGCCGGGGGCCGCCCACACGCCCTCCGGCGGCGCCCCGTACAGCTCGGCGAAGCGCTCCGCCACCTGCTGTGCCCCCACTAGTGCTCCCTCGTGATGCTCTGCGCGAACTCCCACGCGTCCGCGACGATGCCCGCGAGGTCCGCGCGGGACGGGTTCCAGCCCAGTTTCTCGCGGGCCGTGTCCGCCGAGGCGACCAGGACCGCGGGGTCGCCGCCCCGGCGCGGGGCCACCACCTCGGGGATCGGGTGACCGGTGACCTGGCGGACGGTCTCGATGACCTGGCGGACGGAGAAGCCGTTGCCGTTGCCGAGGTTGCAGATCAGGTGCTCGCCCGGCCGGGCCGCCGTCAGCGCCAGCAGGTGGGCCTCGGCCAGGTCCGCGACGTGGATGTAGTCGCGCACGCACGTGCCGTCGGGGGTCGCGTAGTCGTCACCGTAGACGGAGATCGCCTCGCGGCGGCCCTGGGCGACCTGGAGGACCAGCGGGATCAGGTGCGACTCGGGGTCGTGGCGCTCGCCGTGGGCGCCGTGGGCACCGGCGACGTTGAAGTAGCGCAGCGACACCGCGGCCAGGCCGTGGGCGTGCGCCTCGCTGGTGATCATGTGGTCGACGGCGAGCTTGGAGGCGCCGTAGGGATTGGTCGGCCGCGTCGGCGCGCTCTCCGTGATCGGGACCTGTTCCGGCTCGCCGTAGGTGGCCGCCGTGGAGGAGAAGACCAGCGAGCGTACGCCCGCGTCGCGCATCGCGGCGAGCAGGGCCATGCTGCCGCCGACGTTGTTGTCCCAGTACTTCTCCGGCTTCACCACCGACTCGCCGACCTGCGACGACGCGGCGAAGTGCAGCACGCCGTCGTAGGAGGAGTCCAGCCACTTGCCGGCGTCGCGGATGTCGCCCTCGACGAAGGCGGCGCCGGCGGGCACGCCCGCGCGGAAGCCGGTGGAGAGGTTGTCGAGGACGGTGACCTCGTGCCCGGCCTCCAGCAGATGCTGGGCCACGACACTGCCGACGTATCCCGCGCCACCTGTCACCAGGTACTTCATGAACTCGCTACCTCTCGCAGTCGCTCGGCCGCGCGCTCCGGCGGCACGTCGTTGATGAACACGTTCATGCCGGACTCGGAACCCGCGAGGAACTTCAGCTTGCCGGAAGTGCGGCGGATGGTGAAAAGCTCGAGGTGGAGCGCGAAGTCGTCGCGCGTGACACCGTCGAACTCCTCCAGCGCGCCGAACGGGGCCTGGTGCCAGGCCGCGATGTACGGCGTCGGAGGCTCCCCCTCGCCGAAGATCCGGTCGAAGCGCCTCAAGAGTTCCAGATAGACCTGGGGGAACTCTGTGCGCGCCGCCTCGTCGAGCGCGAGCAGGTCCGGGACGCGGCGCTTGGGGTACAGGTGGACCTCGTACGGCCAGTGCGCCGCGTACGGCACGAAGGCCGCCCAGTGTTCACCCTCGAGGACGACCCGCTCCCCGGCGAGTTCCCGCTCCAGGACCGCGTCGAAGAGGTTCTCCCCGCCGGTCGCCTCCTTGTGCGCGGCGAGCGAGCGGAGCATCAGCGCGGTGCGCGGGGTGGTGAACGGGTAGGCGTAGATCTGTCCGTGCGGGTGACCGAGGGTCACACCGATCTCGGCACCACGGTTCTCGAAACAGAAGACCTGCTCGACGGAGGGCAGATGCGACAGCTCCGAGGTGCGGTCCGTCCACGCGTCCAGCACCAGGCGCGCCTGCTCCTCGGTCAGGGCGGCGAAGGAGGCGTCGTGGTCGGAGGTGAAACAGACGACCTCGCAGCGGCCGGAGTCGCCCGCGAGGGACGGGAACCGGTTCTCGAAGACGACGACGTCGTACGAGGAGTCCGGGATCTCGCTGAGCCGCTCGCCCCGGGTCGGGCACAGCGGGCACTCGTCGGCGGGCGGATGGTAGATGCGGCCCTGGCGGTGCGAGGCCACGGCGACCGCGTCGCCGAGCAGCGGGTCGCGGCGGATCTCGGAGGTGGTGACCGTACGGTCCAGCGGGCGGCGGTCGGCCGCGTCGCGCACGGTGTCGTCCCCGAGGTCGTAGTAGATCAGCTCACGACCGTCGGCCAGCCGGGTCGAGGTCTTCTTCACGCCGGACTCCTTGCTCGACGCCCCGCGGGGGCGTGCCCGCACCCAATGACTCAACACAATCAAACATAACAGATCACAACTCGACATCGCCTGGCTCGATCACAATCAAACAAAGAACACCAGTCGAAGTGTTCAAATACTGAACACGGCGGCGTAGGTTCCGCTCTGGATCAGTTCGCGCAACGAAGCGAGTTCTCATGCAAACCCCCACAGAGTCACCCACCTACCTGGCGGCGGGGCTACGGCTCCCCACCAACTGGCTGGATTACACGATCCTGGCGATCTACTTCGTCGTCGTCCTCGGCATCGGCCTCGCCGCCCGCCGGTCCGTGAAGACCAGCCTCGACTTCTTCCTCTCCGGGCGCTCACTGCCCGCCTGGATCACCGGCCTGGCCTTCATCTCCGCCAACCTGGCCGCCACCGAGATCCTCGGCATGGCCGCCAACAGCGCCCAGTACGGCGCCTACACCGTGCACTGGTACTGGATCGGCGCCATCCCCGCCATGGTCTTCCTCGGCCTGGTGATGATGCCCTTCTACTACGGCAGCAAGGTCCGCTCGGTCCCCGAGTTCCTGCTGCTGCGCTTCGACCGGGCCGCCCACCTGCTCAGCTCCATCCTGTTCGCGTTCGCCGCCATCCTGATCGCGGGCGTCAACCTCTACGCCCTCGCGATCGTCGTCGAGGCCCTGCTCGGCTGGCCGCAGTGGGTCGCCATCGTCGTCGCCGGCGCCTTCGTGCTCGCGTACATCACCCTGGGCGGCCTGTCCTCGGCGATCTACAACGAGGTGCTCCAGTTCTTCGTGATCCTCGCCGCCCTCATCCCGATCACCATCCTCGGCCTGAAGAAGGTCGGCGGCTGGGGCGGGCTGACCGACAAGCTGACCGCCACCCACGGCGGCAACTTCACCACGGCCTGGGGCGGCACCGGCATCGGCAGCACCAACCCGCTCGGCGCCAACTGGCTCACCATCGTGCTCGGCCTCGGCTTCGTGCTCTCCTTCGGCTACTGGACCACCAACTTCGCCGAGGTGCAGCGCGCCCTGTCGGCGAAGAACCTCTCCGCCGGGCAGCGGACGCCGCTGATCGCCGCCTACCCGAAGATCTTCATCGTCTTCCTGGTGATGATCCCGGGCCTGGTCGCCGCCGCGCTCATCCCGAACTTCGGCACCGCCGCCTCCGGCTACCAGTACAACGACGCCATCCCCTTCCTGATGCAGGAGCTGCTGCCCAACGGCGTGCTCGGCATCGCCGTCACCGGCCTGCTGGCGGCCTTCATGGCCGGTATGGCCGCGAACGTGTCGTCGTTCAACACGGTGTTCACCAACGACATCTGGGCCAAGTACGTCGTGCGGGGCCGTGAGGACGCCTACTACGTCCGCTTCGGCCGCCTGATCACCGTGGCCGGCGTCGCCGCGTCCGTCGGCACGGCGTTCCTGGCGTCGTCGTTCTCGAACATCATGAGCTACCTCCAGACGCTGTTCTCCTTCTTCAACGTGCCGATGTTCGTCGTCTTCATCGTCGGCATGTTCTGGAAGCGCGCGTCCGCCAAGTCCGGGTTCTGGGGTCTGCTGGCCGGCACCGTGACGGCGATGGTCAACTACTTCGTCCTCTACAAGAAGGACATCATCTCCATCCCCTCCGACCAGGGCGCCAACTTCGTCTCCGCGATCGCGGGCTTCGTCGCCGGCGCGGTCGTGATGGTCGCGGTGTCCCTGTTCACCAAGCCGAAGCCGGCGGAACAGCTCCAGGGCCTGGTCTACGGCACCCGCTCCCCCGGCATGTCCGAACCGCCCGCCGCGGGCGACGACGCCTGGTACCGCCGGCCGGCCCTGCTGGGCTGGGGCGCGGTCATCCTGGCCGCCGCCTGCTACATCCCGTTCTCGTTCTGACGCGGGAGGATCGAGGAAACCATGACCGAGCACTCCGACCGTCACCCCGAGCGTCCCGCCTACTCGGAGGAGGACGTCCAGCGGGAAGTCACCGAGCTGGAGGGCAAGTCCGCCACGGCGGCCCGCATCTTCGACCTCCGCCGCATCATCGGCGGCCTGTTCGTGGTCTACGGCATCATCGTCACGATCACCGGCATCACCGACTCCCAGGCCGCGATCGACAAGGCCGGGGGCGTCAACATCAACCTGTGGACCGGCATCGGCATGCTGCTGCTGGGCATCTTCTTCCTGGGCTGGCTGAAGCTGCGGCCCACTCCGCCGCCGGTTCCTCCGGAGGGGGAGCCGGAGGAGAAGCGGTAGCTGACCGACCGCCTTCGGGCGCGGGGGCGCGGGAACTGAGCGCGGTTCCCCGCGCCCCGTTCGCCTCGTTCGCCGCGTCCTGACCGGCCGTCGTGCGGGTGTGCGCAGTTCCCCGCGCCCCTTTCGGCGCGTCCTGACCGCCCGCCTTCGGGCGCGGGAGCGGGGGCTGAGCGCGCAGTTCCCCGCGCCCCTTTCGGCGCGTCCTGACCGGCCGCCTTCGGGCGCGGGAGCGGGGGCTGAGCGCGCGGTTCCCCGCGCCCCCTTCGGCGCGTCCTGACCGGCCGTCGTGCGCATGCGGGAGTGTGGGGGCTGAGCGCGCAGTTCCCCGCGCCCCTTTCGGCGCGTCCTGACCGCCCGCCTTCGGGCGCGGGAGCGGGGGATGAGCGCGCGGTTCCCCGCGCCCCCTTCGGCGCGTCCTGACCGGCCGTCGTGCGGGTGCGGGTGCGTGGGGGTGGGGCGCGCGGGTCCCCGGGCCGCTTTCGGCGGGGGTGGTGTCAGGGGCGGGGGTCCGGGGTGGGGCGGAAGGAGGCCGCTCGGTCCAGTAGGCCGGTGCGGGCGGCCAGTGCCGCCGCCTCCAGGCGTGATCCCACCCCCAGCTTCATCAGCACCCGCTGCACATGCGTGCGAGCGGTGCTCGAGGCGATGCCCATGCCCGCCGCGATCAGCCGGGTGTCCTCCCCGTCGGCCACCCTGACGAGCACCTCCACCTCCCGCGGCGTCAGCATCTCCAGCAGCCGCTGCGCCTCGTCGTCGGGCTGGGCGGCGGGGTTCAGCAGCTCACCGAAGGCCTGCTGGAGCAGCTGGGGAGCCACCGCCGCCTCGCCGGCCCGTGCCTTGCCGATGGCCCGCTCGACGCCCTCGATCCGCTCGTCGTGCCGTACGTATCCCGACGCCCCCGCGGCGAAGGCCGCCGCGATCCCGCGCGGTGAGGGCACCGGGCCCAGCACCAGCACCGCAACCTGCGGCCGTTCCCGCTTGATCTTCACCACCGGGTCGAAGATCCCCGGCTCGGCCGGGGCCGCCGTGCCCAGCAGGCACACCTCGGGCGCCCGTGCGATCACCAGGTCGGCCGCGCCCGCGGCCGGTGCCGCCGCGGCCAGCACCCGGTGCCCGCGCAGCTTCAGTGCCGACGCCAACGCCTCCGCGAGCAGGCGGTGGTCGTCGACGACCACGAGCCGCACTCCCATAGAGCAACCCCCCAAAGCCCCCAGGCACCCCCGCCCTTCATGCCCCCGGAAGCTACACGCTTGTTCGACGTCGCGCTGCCTGTCTTGCCGAGAAGTGCCCCGGATCGATGAAATCCGGGGCACTTCTCGGCAAGTCACTCATTCGGGTGACACCAGTGACGGGGGCCGCGCCGGGTCAGCCGTCCGTGCCGAACGCCATCAGCAGGTACTCCTTGCCGTACGCCGGGTTCGTCTTGTGGACGAAGACGGCCGACATGTACAGGCGGCCCTTGCCGAAGAGGATCTCCGCGTACTCGGGCAGCAGGCCGCTCTCGCCCTGGTGCACGCTGCGGTTGCCGGGGTTCTCCAGCAGCTTCGTCGTCCTCAGCGAGTCGCCGTCGATGCTGACGACCTGGCCGCCCTTGTTCCACGGGGGCGCCATGTAGGCGAGGAGGTTGCCGCCGTCCATGCGCAGCGGGGAGAGCGTGTAGCCGTCACCGGCCTCGGCGCGTCCGCGGGCCGGCTTGCCGGTGTTCAGGTCGAAGGAGACGATCTCGTTGGTCTTGTTGTACTGGCCCGAACCGTCGTGGACCTCGGTCGCCAGGTACAGCCTGCCGTGGCCGGCGGCGATCTGCCTGCACCCCTCGATGCGGGTGATGCCGTCGCAGTGGCCGCTGTAGGTGTCGCCGGGCGCGGAGATGCGGGCGAGGAGCCGGCCGGTCCTGCCGTCGAGGGAGAAGTAGTCCGAGACGCCGCTGCCGTCGCCCGCGCTGTGGCCGACGTCGGCCGCGATCACGAGCGGGTCGGTGGAGACGACGGAGGCGTACTCGACACCGTCGGGCATCTTGTACTCGGAGATCACCTTCCCGGTCTTCGGGTCGATGGTCTGGATGTGCAGCTGCCGGTTGTCGTAGGCGCCGCACTTGCGGACCGCGACCAGCCGGGTGCCGCCGCCGTAGCCGGCGTCGTAGCAGGTGTCGTCCGGCTTGGGCTGCCACAGGACCTTGCCGGAGCCGATGTCGAACGCGGCACCGCCGTCGGAACTGCCGACCGCGACGGTGTGCTGAGCGACCGTCACGTTCTGGAACGTGATCGGGAAGTCGCCCGTCTTGATCGACTTCGACCAGAGTTTCTTGCCCGCGGTGAGGTCGATCGCGGCGACCTCGCTGCATCCCGCCGTCTTGTCCTTGGTGGGCATCTTCGGCTGGAACGTGATCGCGGTCAGGCCGGCGGAGGTGACATGGCTGCTGGCCGCGCAGACCGGCCCCGGGAGCTTGAGCGTCCACCGCTCGGTGCCCTTGGCCGGGTCGTAGCCGACTATCTCGGCGATGCCGCTCTTGGCGTACACCGTGTCGGTCAGCCACGAGCCGGTGGTGCCGATCGTGTCGTCCGTCCGGGGCATCGGCACCTGGAAGAGCACCTTGGACGCGGTGTCGGCCGGCACCTTCTCCTTGCCGCCACCGCCGGAGGAGCCACCGGAGGTGTCCGCGCCGTTCTTGCCGCCGGTACCGCCGCCGGAGGAGGCGGTGTCGTGCTTCTTGCCGTCGTCGCCGGAGGACCGGGCGTACCAGACGCCGCCGCCGATGATCAGCGCGATGGCGACGACCGCCGCGACGACGATGAACAGCGCCGTGTTGTTCCGCCCGCCGCCCTTCCCCTGCTGGGGCTGCATCGGCACGGTGGCCGGCTGGCCGGGATGGCCGGGCCGGCCCGGATAGCCGTAGCCGGGGTGCGTGGGCTGCTGGGCGTACGGGTTCTGCTGGGCGCCGGGGTAGCCGTAGCCGGGCTGGACCGGCGGCTGGGGATAGCCGTAGCCGGGCTGCGCCGGTGGCTGCGGGGGCGCCGGCGGGGGGTAGCCGTAGCCGGGCGGCGGGGCCTGCGGGGGCTGGTTCGGCGGCTGCGGGGGCTGGTTGGGGGGCGGCGGGGGCGGCTGGGTCATGGCGCGGGTACCTCGGGGACGGTCGGGCGGCCGGACGGTGGAGGGAGACTCGGGAGCACGGGAGGGAAGCCGGGAACGAGCGCCGGGCTCAGTCGCCGAAGGCCATGATCAGCTTCTCCTTCGAGGCGTCGTTGCCGGACAGCCGGCCCGAGGAGACGAAGAGCCGCCCGCCGGAGTAGTCGACGACACCGTCGTAGAAGGAGTTCTCGGCGTCGGCGCCGCCCTGCGGGTTCCGCAGCAGCCTGGTCGTCGTGTGGGAGGAGCCGGTGACCGGCACCGAGACCACCTGGCCGCCCGCGTCGTACGACGGCCGCACGTACGCGACGAGCTTGCCGTCCTCGATCTTCACGGGGGTCATCGGCTCGTTCGCCGGGGACTTGACCCGCCACTTCGCCTTGCCGTCGGAGAGGCTGATCGCGACGATCTCGTTGGCGCTCGTGGTGGTGTCGGTGGGCAGGTAGAGCGTGTCGGCGTCGACCACGACACCCTGGCAGCCCTGGAGTTCGCGTTCGAGGATCGCCCAGCCGCAGCGGGGGGCGAACTTCTCGTCCACCTTGACCTCCGAACGGAACGCGCCGTCCTTGGTGAAGGTGGAGATGTTCCAGGCCTTCTTCTCCCGGTTGGTCAGGTAGACCACCAGGGGATCGACGGAGTAGGCCCGGGAGACCTCCCAGCCCTTCTTCACCGGCCGGGTCCAGCGGACCTTGCCGGTGGCCGGGTCGAGTTCCTGGATCTCCTCGTGCTCGTTCCCGGTGCCCACACCGCAGGAGGCCACCTGGATCAGCCGCCCGGTGCCGCCCGCGAACGCGGCCGGGAAGCAGGCCGCGCCGTACCTCTTCTTGTCGTACAGCTTCTTGCCGCTGTCGATGTCGTACGCCGTGCCCGACTGGGAGCGGCCCACCATCAGCGTCCTGCCGCTCACGCTCAGTTCGACGGTGAGCGCGCTGTCGAACAGCCCGCCGTCGGCGACCTCGCCGCTCCAGCCCTTCTCGCCGGTGGCGAGGTCGAGCTGCTGGAGCTGGTTGCACTTGGCGCGGTCGCTGCCGCCGCTCATGTACGCCACGACGACCTTGTCGTCGGCCGACTTCTGCGGGGTGACCGCGCAGATCTTCTGCGGGAAGGCGATCGGTCCCCAGGCGTTCTTCCCGTCCTGCGTGCCGAAGGCGAAGACCTGCTTGTACGCCGCCTTCACGACCGTGTCGCCGCTGATCCACAGGCCGGGCGCGTCGGCGCCCGACGCCGGGGCGTCCGGCGCCGGCTTGTACCAGAGGACCTTCGTGTCACCGGCCTGCCGGCCCTCGTTGAGGTGCTCCGGGTCGTCACCGCCGGCGGCTGCGGTCGGCGTGCCGGTCGCGGACTGCTTCGGGTCGTCGCTGCCCTGGGCCACGGGCGTCTTCCGGCCTTCGTCGCCGTCGCCGGAGGTGACCGCGTACACCGTGCCGCCGATGACGAGCAGCGCCGCGACCGCCGCGCCGATGATGAGAGCCGTCTTCTTCCGGCCGGCCGGCTTGCCCGGGCCGCCCGGGAAGGGATCGCCGGGCGCGCCGTGGTACGGCGGCTGCTGCGGGTGTCCGTAACCGGGCTGCGGGCCGGCGTACGGGCCCGGCTGCTGCGGGGGTTGCGGGTAGCCGTAGGGGCCGGGGGCACCGGCGTACGGGCCCGGCTGCTGGGGGTAGCCGTACCCCGGCTGGGGCTGCGGCGGCGGACCGGCGGGCGGCGGCGGAGCACCGAACCCGCCCTGTGCGGGCGGGGCTTGCGGTGCACCGAAACCACCCTGCGCGGGCGGAGTCTGCGGTGCAGCGGAACCACCCTGGGCGGGCGGAGTCTGCGGAGGCCCGAAACCACCCTGGGCGGGCGGGGCCTGGGGAGCACCGAAACCGCCCTGCGCGGGCGGAGTCTGCGGGGCACCGGCACCACTCCGGGCCGACGGCGCCTCAGGTGCGCCGGAATCGCCCTGGGCCGGCGGGGCCTCGGGGGCACCGGCACCGTCCTGGGCCGGTGGAGTCTGCGGAGGCCCGAAACCGCCGGGCTGCGGCGGCTGGTCCTGCGGTGCTCCGAACCCGCCCTGCGGCGGCTGGTCGGGCGGCTGAGTCATCAGCGCTCTTCCCCCTCGTTCACTGATTTTCAGCCACACCCTGAGGTTCGTGACGGACCCAAGGTCGTACTGAGTCGGTTCTCGGACGGCTCTTTCTATCACCCGGCGCCGACAGCGCACGGGTCCGCGCCCCCCGCTGTTCCCAAGGGAGGACCGGCCCGTGACGCCCCCGTTATGTGCCTTCACGCCCCCTTCACGCTGGGGCGGGTGACCGCGTCGTACGCGGCTGGATCACGCCGTGCGTGCGCACTACGCGTCGTGCGAGCGGGCTACGCGTCCTCCGCCAGTTCCAGCCAGCGCAGCTCCAGTTCCTCGCGCTCCCCGGCGAGGTCCCGCAGCCGGGTGTCGAGTTCGGCCACCTTCGCGAAGTCGGTGGCGTTGTCGGCGATCTGGGCGTGCAGCGTGGACTCCTTCTCGGAGATCTTGTCCAACTGGCGCTCGATCTTCTGGAGTTCCTTCTTGGCGACGCGCTGGTCGGCGGCGCTCCGCTCCGTGGTGGCCGGCTTGGGCGCCGCGGTGGCGGTCTGCGCGGCGACCGTCTCCTCCATGCGCCGGCGCCGCTCCAGGTACTCGTCGATGCCGCGCGGCAGCATCCGCAGGGCGCCGTCGCCGAGGAGGGCGAACACGCGGTCCGTGGTGCGCTCCACGAAGAACCGGTCGTGGGAGATGACGATCATCGAGCCGGGCCAGCCGTCGAGGACGTCCTCCAGCTGGGTGAGGGTCTCGATGTCGAGGTCGTTGGTGGGCTCGTCCAGGAAGAGGACGTTGGGCTCGTCCATGAGGAGCCGCAGCAGCTGGAGCCGCCGGCGCTCACCGCCGGAGAGATCCCCCACCGGGGTCCACTGCTTCTCCTTGCTGAAGCCGAACGTCTCGCACAGCTGCCCGGCGGTCATCTCGCGCCCCTTGCCGAGGTCGACGCGCTCGCGGACCTGCTGTACGGCCTCCAGCACCCGCAGGGCGGGGTCGAGTTCGGAGACCTCCTGGGAGAGGTAGGCGAGCTTGACGGTACGGCCGACGGCGATACGGCCGCCCGTCGGCTGGGCCTCGCCCTCCGTACGGGCCGCCGCCGCCATCGCGCGCAGCAGGGAGGTCTTGCCGGCGCCGTTGACACCCACGAGGCCGATCCGGTCGCCCGGGCCGAGCTGCCAGGTGACGTGCTTGAGCAGCACCTTGGGTCCGGCCTGCACGGTGACGTCCTCGAGGTCGAAGACGGTCCTGCCGAGCCGGGAGGAGGCGAACTTCATCAGCTCGCTGCTGTCCCGGGGCGGCGGCACGTCCGCGATCAGCTCGTTGGCGGCCTCGACGCGGAAGCGGGGCTTGGACGTCCGGGCGGGCGCGCCGCGCCGCAGCCAGGCCAGCTCCTTGCGCACCAGGTTCTGCCGCTTGGTCTCCTCCGTGGCGGCGATCCGCTCGCGTTCCGCGCGCGCGAAGACGTAGTCGGAGTAGCCGCCCTCGTACTCGTACACGTCACCGCGCTGCACGTCCCACATGCGGGTGCAGACCTGGTCCAGGAACCACCGGTCGTGCGTCACGCAGACCAGCGCCGAGCGCCGGTTGCGCAGGTGCTCGGCGAGCCAGGCGATGCCCTCGACGTCGAGGTGGTTGGTGGGCTCGTCGAGGACGACCAGGTCCTGTTCCTCGATGAGCAGCTTGGCGAGCGCGATCCGGCGCCGCTCGCCACCGGACAGCGGCCCGATCACGGTGTCGAGGCCCTTGGGGAACCCGGGCAGGTCGAGCCCGCCGAACAGCCCGGTCAGCACGTCCCTGACCTTGGCGTTGCCGGCCCACTCGTGGTCGGCCATGTCGCCGATGACCTCGTGGCGGACGGTGGCGGCGGGGTCGAGGGAGTCGTGCTGGGTGAGCACGCCGAGGCGCAGCCCGCCGGAGTGCGTGACCCGCCCGGTGTCGGCGTCCTCCAGCTTGGCGAGCATCCGGATGAGGGTGGTCTTGCCGTCGCCGTTGCGTCCGACGACGCCGATCCGGTCCCCCTCCGACACACCGAGCGAGACGCCGTCCAGCAGGGCACGGGTGCCGTACACCTTGCTGACGTTCTCGACATTGACCAGGTTGACGGCCATTTCACTCCTGTGCGCGGGGATCGGTCAGCCTTCTAGCGTAGGCCTTCGGGGGGTGGGTGCGGGGTGCGAGGGGATGCTCCTTCGAGCCTCTTTCAGAGGACGGTCGCCCCCGGCACCGGCCCCGCCGCCGTCCGTACCGACCTGCACGTCCCCGATGCGCGCAGCGCCCGCGCGATCCGCTCCGCCGACTCGGTGTCGCGTGCCAGGAACGCGGTCGTCGGCCCGGAACCCGAGACCAGCGCGGTGAGCGCGCCCGCCGCGCGGCCCGCGTCCAGGGTGTCGGCCAGTTCGGGGAACAGGGACAGGGCCGCGGGCTGGAGGTCGTTGGAGACGGCCGCCGCCAGCGCCTCCGGGTCGCCCTTGGCGAGCGCCTCCAGGAGGTCGGGGGAGGCGACCGGTGCGGGGATGTCCCGGCCCCGTGCCAGCCGGTCGAACTCCCGGAAGACCGCCGGCGTGGACAGGCCCCGTGCGGCCATCGCGAAGATCCAGTGGAACGTGCCGCCGACCTCCAGGGCGGTGAGCCGCTCGCCGCGCCCGACGCCGAGGGCGGCGCCGCCGACCAGGCTGAACGGCACGTCGCTGCCCAGTTCGGCGCAGAGGTCGAGGAGTTCGGCGCGGGAGGCGCCCGTACCCCACAGGGCGTCGCAGGCGAGCAGCGCGCCCGCGCCGTCCGCGCTGCCGCCCGCCATGCCGCCGGCCACCGGGATGTCCTTGGCGATGTGGAGGTGCACGGCGGGTTCGATGCCCCGGCGCCCGGCGAGGGCCAGAGCCGCGCGCGCGGCGAGGTTGGTGCGGTCCAGCGGCACCTGGCCGGCGTCCGGGCCGGCGCAGGTGACGCGCAGCTCGTCGGCCGGGGTGACGGTGACCTCGTCGTACAGGCCGACGGCGAGGAAGACGTTGGCGAGGTCGTGGAACCCGTCGGGGCGGGCGGCGCCCACCGCGAGCTGGACGTTGACCTTGGCGGGGACACGGACCGTGACGCTCACTGCTGACCGGGCTCCTTGGAGGACGAAGGCTGTACGGGGCGGTGCGGGCTGTACGGGGCGGTGCGGGCTTCAGCGCGTTATGACGGCGCTCGGTGTCGCCGAGGGCGCCGGCGGTGCCGGGGTCACCGGCGGTGGCCGGCGCTGCCGGCGCGCGCGGGCCGGCGCCGGCGGCCCGAGGGCGTTACCCGGCCTGCCGGGCGGCGTCCCCGGCGTCGCGGTGCTCGGCGATGCGGGCGAACTCCTCGACGGTCAGGGCTTCCCCGCGGGCCTGCGGCGACACACCGGCCGCGACCAGGGCCGCCTCGGCCGCCGCCGCGGACCCGGCCCAGCCGGCGAGCGCCGCCCGCAGCGTCTTGCGGCGCTGGGCGAAGGCCGCGTCGATCACCCGGAAGACCTGGTCCTTGGCGGCGGTGGTGCGGACCGGCTCGGTCCGCCGGACGAGGGAGACCAGCCCGCTGTCCACGTTCGGCGCCGGCCAGAACACGCGGCGCCCGATGGCCCCGGCCCGCTTCACCTCGGCGTACCAGTTGGCCTTCACGGACGGCACGCCGTACACCTTGTTGCCCGGCACGGCGGCGAGCCGGTCGGCGACCTCGGACTGCACCATCACCAGCGTCCGCTCGATGCTCGGGAAGGTGTCGAGCATGTGCAGCAGCACGGGGACGGCGACGTTGTACGGCAGGTTCGCCACCAGGGCCGTCGGCGGGGGGCCGGGCAGCTCGGTGACGTGCATCGCGTCGGAGTGGACCAGCGCGAACCGGTCGGCGCGCTCCGGCATCCGAGCGGCGATCGTCGCGGGCAGCGCGGCGGCCAGGACGTCGTCGATCTCGACGGCGGTGACCCGGTCCGCGACCTCCAGCAGTGCGAGGGTGAGGGAGCCGAGCCCCGGACCGACCTCGACGACCACGTCGTCGGGGCGGACGCCGGCGGTCCGGACGATCCGGCGGACCGTGTTGGCGTCGATCACGAAGTTCTGGCCGCGCTGCTTGGTGGGACGGACACCGAGTGCTGCGGCCAGTTCACGGATGTCGGCCGGGCCGAGGAGGGCGTCGGGGAGGGGGCTGCTCACGGGACAAGGGTACGGGGGCGGCACCGGCCCTCTCACCAGGCGTCCGCCCCCACCCTTGTCGCCCGGCCCGCGGGCGCCCCGCGCCGGCTGGGGTCTTTCGTTCGGATCAGGCCGGACCCGCGAGCCCGGCATGATCCGAACGAGAGGGCCTAGGTGTGCAGGCGTGCTCCGCAGTGCGGCCAGGGGGTCGCGCCGCGGCTCATGTACAGCTTCTTCGCGCGGTACGTCTGCTCCTGTGCCGGTGCGTCCTGCGGGCGCCCGCTGCCGCCGAGGCTGTGCCAGGTGTGCGTGTCGAACTGGTACAGGCCGCCGTACGTCCCCGAGGGGTCGACCGCGTGCGGTCGGCCGCCGGACTCGCAGGCCGCGAGGCCGCGCCAGTTGAGGTGGTCGGCGCCGTGCACGGAGGCGGGCCGCGCTCTGGTGCCCACCCGCACCACCTGCCGGCGCGGCCTGCGCACCACCTCGGTCCGCTCCCGGCGGGGCTTCTCCCGGACCCCGTTGACGGTGCGCAGCAGGTAGGTGGTGCGGCGCAGTCCGGGCCGCCCGGGCCGGACGATGACCTCGGTGCCCCGGAACAGGGTGGGGTCCTCGACGCGCCGGACGCCGAACGGGATCTGCTCCTCGCGGACCTCCCGGACGCCGCTGATCCGCAGCACGGTCACCGTCTGCCCGTCGCGGGGGAAGCTGTCCGGCGGGACGGAGACGGTGTCCTGGCCGCGCAGGGTGATCCCGGCCTCCTCGACCGCCTCCCGGACGGTGGCCGCGTTGGTGCGGACGGTCCGGGTCCGGCCGTCCGCGAGGACGGTGACGGCGCGCTCGGTGCGCACGTCGAGGGCGAGCCCGGTGCGTCCGATGGGCCGGGAGCGGGAGGCCGACAGGTAGGCGCCCTCGGCGCGCACTCCCAGCTCGTCCAGCGCGCCCTCGACCGTGTGCGCCGTCGTCCACACCTCGCGCGGGCGGCCGTCCAGGGTGAGCCGGACGGGGCGGCCGTACCGCACCGCGACCGCGTCGCCGCTGTGGAGGGACGCGCCGGGGGTGGGCGCGATCATGTCGTGCGCTCCCACCCGTACGCCCTCCTCGGTGAGCAGTTCGCCCACGTCGTCGGCGAAGGTGTGCAGGACGCGCTGCCGGCCGTCGACGCTCAGGTCGACGGCCTTGTCCTCGGCGACGAAGGCGGTGGTGCCGCCGGCCAGGAAGGCCACGACCAGTGCGCGCGGCAGCAGGCGGCGCATCGCGGAGTCCGGACGCCCGGTGGAGCGGGCCCTGCGCCGGCGCGTGACCCGCCCGTCCGTACCGGCGTGCGCGCCCGGCTCGAGCGCGGGCGTGAGCGTGGGTGTGGGCAGCATGGGGATGGGTGCCGCCGGGGGTGGGGGCGTCCGGGCCTCGTACGCGGGCCGGTAGGTGTCGTCGTACGCCACCCCGTACACCGGGACCGGGAGCTGGACCCCGTACGTCACCGTCTTCGCGTCGTGCAGGCCGGGCCACGCGCCGCCGGGCGCGCCGGGCGGCGCGCCCGAGGGGCCGTACGCCTCTTCGGTCTCGTACTGGGAGTTGCTCACGCCGACACGCTCCAGAAGGCCACAGGGGTCCGGATCGGGCCCCCAGAACCTAGCCGAGTGCCGGTCACTCTCCAAAGCGGAGCGACTACAGCGTGTCGCGGCCGGCGGGTGGGTCAGTAACCGAAGGCGCGGGCGGTGTTCGCGCTCAGGGCCGCCGCCAGCGTGTCCTCGTCGGTGCCGCGCACGGCGGCCATGGCACGGACCGTGACCGGGACGAGGTACGGGGCGTTGGGCCGTCCGCGGTAAGGCGCCGGGGTGAGGAAGGGCGCGTCGGTCTCCACGAGGACCAGGTCCAGCGGGGCGGCGGCGAGCGCGTCCCGCAGGTTCTGGGCGTTCTTGAAGGTGACGTTGCCGGCGAAGGACATGTAGTAGCCCTCGCGGGCGCAGATACCGGCCATCTCGGCGTCGCCGGAGTAGCAGTGGAAGACGGTGCGCTCGGGGGCGCCCTCCTCCTTCAGGATGCGCAGGACGTCGGCGTGGGCGTCGCGGTCGTGGATGACGAGCGCCTTGCCGTGCCGTTTGGCGATCTCGATGTGGGCGCGGAAGGACCGCTCCTGCGCGGCCTTGCCCTCGGGCCCGGTGCGGAAGTGGTCCAGGCCGGTCTCGCCGACGCCCTTCACCTGGGGCAGCCCGGCCAGCCGGTCGATCTCGGCGAGCGCCTCGTCCAGCGCCGCGTCGCCGCCCGGTGTGCGGGCGCCCTGCCGGGACCAGCCGTCGGGGTCGCCGTGGACGATCCGCGGGGCCTCGTTGGGGTGGAGGGCGACGGCGGCGTGGACGGGCTCGAACGCCGCCGCGGTCTCGGCGGCCCACTGCGAGCCCTTGATGTCGCAGCCGACCTGGACGACCGTCGTGACGCCCACCGACGCGGCCTTCGCCAGAGCCTCCTCGACGGTGCCGGACTGCATGTCGAGGTGGGTGTGCGAGTCGGCGACGGGCACCTGGAGGGGTGCCGGAAGCGGTGGTGCCGCGTTTCGGTGGTCCGTGGAGCCGCGGCCGGTGTTCGAAGGCATGCCCCGATCCTACGAAAGGGGCGGCCCCGTGCGGGCCGGTGATCCGGTCAGCTGGCCCTGCGCTGGAACGGGTGCAGGAGGTCGGACAGGTGCCAGTGGTGCGGCTGCCGGGCCGGTGCGCCCTGCCCGGGCACCTGCGGCGCCTCGGCCGGGCCCGCCTGCGGCACCCGGTGGTGCTGCCGCCCGGCCGCGCCGCGCACCGAGGAGACCTGGCCCGCGCGCATGATCCGGACGACGTGGCTGTCGCAGTTCTGGCAGCCCGGCCGGCTCAGCGGCGACGGCACGATCCGCCCGTCGGCCACGTACCGCACGAACCTCTCCCCCCGCGCGTCCGTGTGGTGCTCTATCTCGTACGACTGTTCCCACCCGTGCCCGCAGCGCATGCAGGCGAACGAGTACGACTCGTGAACGACCGCCGTGGCCGTGCCGTGGAGGCCGGTCCCCCCTGTGATCTCACTCATGCCAGCTCCCTTGTGGACGGGTGCGTCTTGCGACCAGTGGACTGCGCCGGCGGCCTGAACGCATGGGGTCTGCCGAGTGTTGGAGTCGATTTGGACCGGGCTTGCCCAAGCACCGCGGATGAGGCGCGTGGGCTTTGCCCGGCTCGTCAGCCCTTTGCCGTCCCATGGGGCGTGAAGTGCACGGACCGGCTCATTCCCCGGCGCGCTTGGCGGCGACGACGGCGTCGAAGACCACCCGCTTGGGCAGCCCCGCCTCCGCCGCGACGGCCGCGATGGCCTCCTTGCGGCGCTCGCCCGCCTCCTCCCGGTCCCGCACCCGGCGGACCAGCTCCGCCGGGCCGACCTCCTCGGGTCCGGTGTCGGGGGCGCCCTCGACCACGACGGTGATCTCGCCGCGCACGCCCTCCGCGGCCCACCGCGCCAGCTCCTCCAGCGGGCCGCGCCGCACCTCCTCGTAGGTCTTGGTCAGCTCGCGGCAGACGGCGGCCCGCCGGCCGGCGCCGAAGACCTCGGCCATGGCGGCGAGGGTGTCGTCGAGCCGGTGCGGGGCCTCGAAGTAGACGAGGGTCCGCCGTTCGTCCGCGACCTCGCGCAGCCGGGACAGCCGCTCGCCGGCCTTGCGCGGCAGGAAGCCCTCGAAGCAGAACCGGTCGACGGGCAGCCCGGACAGGGCGAGCGCGGTGAGCACGGCGGACGGACCGGGTACGGCGGTGACCCGGATGTCCCGCTCGACGGCGGCGGCGACCAGCCGGTACCCGGGGTCGGACACCGACGGCATGCCGGCGTCGGTCACCAGCAGGACGCGCGCCCCGCCGAGCAGGTCCTCCACCAGCTCCGGTGTGCGTGCGGACTCGTTGCCCTCGAAGTAGGAGACCACGCGGCCCTTGGGCGTGACGCCCAGCGCCTGGGTGAGCCGGCGCAGCCGCCGGGTGTCCTCGGCGGCGACGACGTCGGCGCCGGCCAGTTCCGCGACGAGCCGGGGCGGCGCGTCCGCGACGTCGCCGATGGGGGTACCTGCGAGGACAAGGGTTCCAGTCACGCCCCCATCCTCCCAGGAGTCGCGGGGCCGGCTCAGGGCGCCCGGCGGCCGGGGAGGGCGACCGTGTCCCTACCGGTACCGCGCTTGCACGGGACTCGCACAGCGCGGTTCCCTACGATGGCGCGGTGACCAGTACCGCGTCCTCCATGGACCTCCGGCAGGGGCAGGCGCCGCACGACCGGCGGCCGTCGTGGCAGCAGCGGCTGCGCCGCTTCGGGTACGCGCCGCCCGCGGACGCGCCCACGGGCGACGTACGTGACCGGCTGGTGCCGCCGTACGCCGAGCCGAGCCCCCGGCTGTGGCGGGTGTTCGGCGTGCCGCCGGTCCTGGCCGACCGGATCGCCCGCTGGTCGGGCTGGGGCGGGCCGCTGCTGGTGACGCTGATGGCGGGCCTGATGCGGTTCTGGAACCTGGGCCGGCCGGATGAGGTGATATTCGACGAGACGTACTACGCGAAGGACGCGTGGGCGATCGTCCACCGCGGTTTCGAGGTCAGCTGGGACAAGTACGGCAAGACCGCCAACGACCTGGTGCTGCACCAGCACGACCGGATCGGGCTCCCGACGGATCCCTCGTACGTCGTGCATCCCCCGGTCGGCAAGTACGTCATCGGGCTGGGCGAGCTGGTGTTCGGGTTCGACCCGTTCGGCTGGCGGTTCATGACGGCACTGCTGGGGACGCTGAGCGTGCTGCTGCTGTGCCGGATCGGGCGCCGGATGTTCCGCTCGACGTTCCTGGGCTGCCTCGCGGGCGCGCTGATGGCGGTGGACGGGCTGCACTTCGTGATGAGCCGGACCTCGCTGCTCGACGGGGTGCTGATGTTCTTCGTGGTGGCCGCGTTCGGCTGCCTGGTCGTCGACCGGGACCGGGCCAGGGAGCGGCTGGCCGCCGCGCTGCCCGTGGACCCGGACGGCCGGGTCCGCCCGGACGGGCACGTCGCCGACACCTTCCGCTTCGGCCTGCGGCCCTGGCGCTGGGCGGCCGGGCTGATGCTGGGCCTGGCCGTCGGCACGAAGTGGAACGGCCTGTACGTGCTGGCCGCCTTCTGTGTGATGACCGTCCTGTGGGACGTCGGCACCCGCAGGGTGGCGGGCGCCCGCCGCCCGTACGCCGCCGTCCTCAAGTACGACACCGGCCTCGCCTTCGTCGCGACGGTCCCGGTGGCCCTCGTCGTCTACGTGGCCTCCTGGACGGGCTGGATCCTCTCCGCGGCCGACGGCACCGGTGGCTACTACCGCAACTGGGCGGCCACCGAGGGCAAGGGCGGCACCTGGTCCTTCCTGCCGGACTGGCTGCGCAGCCTGTGGCACTACGAGCACGAGGTGTACGAGTTCCACCTGCACCTGTCGCAGCCGCACACGTACCAGTCCAACCCGTGGAGCTGGATCGTGCTGGGCCGCCCGGTGTCGTACTTCTACGAGTCACCCTCCCCCGGCGCCGACGGCTGCCCCGTGGACGCGGGCCAGAAGTGCGCCCGCGAGGTCCTCGCGCTCGGCACGCCGCTGCTGTGGTGGGCGGGCTGCTTCGCGCTGGTCTACGTCCTGTGGCGGTGGGCGTTCCGCCGGGACTGGCGGGCCGGCGCCATCGCCTGCGGCATCGCGGCGGGCTACCTCCCCTGGTTCCTGTACCAGGAGCGGACGATCTTCCTCTTCTACGCGGTCGTCTTCCTGCCCTTCCTGTGCCTGGCGGTGGCCATGATGACGGGGGCGGTGATCGGCCCACCGGGCTCGAGCGACACCCGCCGAGTGGTCGGCGCGTCGGCGGCGGGCGTCCTGGTCCTGCTGATCGCCTGGAACTTCATCTACTTCTGGCCCCTGTACACGGGCACGGCGATCCCGGTCGACTCCTGGCGGTCCCGGATGTGGCTGGACACCTGGGTCTGAGTCACGGTTTCGACAAGATTCGTCGTGATGGCTTCCCCACCGCATAGAGTGCCTGCGGCAACCTGTTTTTGAACGCGTTCAGGAAACCGGGTGCGGCAGCGGCCCGACGGGGACACGGGGAGGAGCGCGCGGTGCGCAGGGGAGTCAAGGCCGGGGTCATAGGCGGCGTGTGCGCGGTGGTGCTGGGCGGTGCCGGTTACGGGGCGTACAACGTGCTGACCGCTCTGGACGGCGACGACGGCGGCAGCGCGACGGTCAGGACCGGGCCGCCCGGCGCCGCCGAGGTCAGGGAGACGACGGCGCGGTTCCTCGCCGCCTGGGAGAAGGGCGACGCGGCGACCGCCGCCTCGTACACGAACTTCCCGGAGGCGGCCCGGCAGCTGCTGACGGCCTACGGCGGCGACGCGCACATCACCAGGGTGCGCGTCACCCCCGGCACGGCCGCCGGCAGGACCGTGCCGTTCACGGTCACGGCGGCGGTGTCCTACGACGGCACGTCGCGACCGCTCGCCTACCGCAGCAGGCTGACCGTCGTACGCGGGAAGACCTCGCACCGCCCGCTGGTCGACTGGCAGCCGTCCGTGGTGCATCCGCGGCTGCGCAAGGGGGACACGCTGGTGACCGGCGAGTCGGCCGCCCCGCCGATCGAGGCCGTGGACCGCGACAACGGCGTGCTGACGAAGCAGAAGTACCCGTCCCTCAGCCCCGTGCTGGACGAGCTGCGCAAGCGGTACGGCGACAAGGCGGGCGGCCGGGCCGGCGTGGAGCTGGCCATCCGTCATGCGGGCGCGGACGGCGCGGGCCGGGCCGACACGCCACTGCTCACCCTCGTCAAGGGCAGGCCGGGCAGGCTCCGTACGACGTTCAGCGCGAAGGCGCAGGCGGCGGCAGAGACGGCCGTGGGGAGGTACCCGGACGCCTCCGTCGTGGCCGTCAGGGCGAGCACCGGCGAGATCCTGGCCGTCGCCGACCACCGCAACGACGGTTTCGGCGCGGCCCTGCTCGGTGAACGCGCGCCCGGCTCCACCATGAAGATCATCAGTGCGGCGGCCCTCATCGACACCGGCAGGACCACCGCGAACGGCCCGGCCCCCTGTCCGGCGTCCGCCGTCTCGATGAGCCAGACCTTCCGCAACCTCAAGGGCCTGACGCCGGACGAGCACGCGACCCTCTCCGACAGCTTCGCCCGCTCCTGCAACACCGCGTTCGTGAAGTTCGCGGACGAGGTGAAGCCGGACACCCTCACCCGGGAGGCGGAGGAGCGGTTCGGGCTCGGGCGGAACAACTGGCAGATCGGCGTGCCGTCCTTCGACGGCCGGGTGCCCGCCGCCGGCGGCTCCGACAAGGCGGCCGGGCTGATCGGTCAGGGCCAGGTCCAGATGAGTCCGCTGAACATGGCCTCCGTCACGGCGACCGCGATGACCGGCACCTTCCGGCAGCCGGTGCTCGTGCCGCTCGCCCTGGACGGCCGCACACCGGCACGCGCGCGCGGGCTGTCGCCGGGCACGGTCGCGCAGCTGCGCGCCATGATGAACCGCACCGCGCGCAGCGGTACCGCGGCGGGTGTGATGGCCGGGTTGAGCGGGAACGTGGGCGCGAAGACGGGTTCGGCGGAGGTCGACGGGGAGGCCAGGCCGGACAGCTGGTTCACCGGCTACCGCGACGACGTGGCCGCGGCGGCGATGGTCGAGGACGGCGGCCACGGTATCGACGCGGCCGGTCCGATTGTCGCAAGCCTGCTACGGAACGCCGGCTGATGTCACCCGCGGAAACGGGGACTCTAAGGTGAATGTGATCGTCAGGACGTGTGAGGGCTGCGGGCAGCCTGAGGAAGGTGCGGAGGAAGTCAGGCCGTGGGCAAGAGAAGGCGTGTCGCCGAGCGACGGAGGACCCGTCCGGCCGTACTCGGCGGGATGATCGCCGTGGTGGTCGGCGGCGCCGCGTTCGGTGCCTACGCGCTCTACGGCGGCGGAGCCGCGGCCGACGAGCGGTCCGCCGCCACAGGTGGCCACAAGCCCGTACGGACCGGCCCGCTCACCGCCGCGGAGGTCCGCACGGCCTCCACCCGCTTCCTCACCGCCTGGCAGCGGGGCAGGATCTCCGAGGCCGCCGCCGCCACCGACGACCCGTCCGCGGCCGGCAGGCTGCTCACCGGCTACGGCAAGGACGCCCACCTGACGGACGTCACCCTCACCCCCGGCCCGGCGAAGGGCGCCGCGGTGCCCTTCTCGGTCAGGGCGACGGTGGCCTACCGGCACCGGAGCAAGCCGCTGTCCTACGGCAGTTCGCTCACCGTCGTGCGCCGGGCGAGCGACGGCAGGCCGCTGGTCGACTGGCACGCCTGCGTGGTCCACCCGGACCTGCGGGACGGCGACACGCTCGTCACCGGCGCGTCCGGCACCCCGCCCGTCAGGGCGCTCGACCGCGACGGCGGCGAGGTGACGGCCGCCCGGTACCCGTCGTTGGGCACGGTGCTGGACGGACTGCGGGAGAAGTACGGCAAGAAGGCGGGCGGCACCGCCGGCGTCGAGCTGCGCGTGGTGCGCGGCAAGGCGTCCAGGGCGGCCGAGCTGTCCGACAAGACGCTGGCGGAGCTGAGCGAGGGCACGGCGGGCACGGTGCGGACGACGCTCAGCCCGGCGCTCCAGACGTCGGCCGAGCGGCAGGTGGCCCGGCGCGCGCGTGCCTCGGTGGTCGTCCTGCGCCCCTCGACCGGTGAGATCCTCGCCGTCGCCAACAGCGGCCACGGCTTCAACACCGCCTTCCAGGGCTCCCTCGCGCCCGGCTCCACGATGAAGATCATCACTTCCTCGCTGCTGATCGACAAGGGTCTGGCCGCCGCGGACCGGACGCACCCCTGTCCGAAGACGGTCACCTACGGCGGCTGGAAGTTCCACAACGACGACGACTTCCAGATCAAGGGCGGCACGTTCAAGGCGAGCTTCGCCCGCTCCTGCAACACCGCCTTCGTCAGCCAGGCGAAGAAGCTGAAGAACGACGACCTGACCCGGCAGGCCCAGCAGGTCTTCGGCCTGTCCATGAACAACTGGGCGATCGGCGTGCCCACCTTCGACGGCTCGGTGCCGGTGCAGTCGGCGGCCCAGATGGCGGCCTCGCTGATCGGGCAGGGCGGGGTGCGCATGAACCCGCTGAACATGGCCTCGGTCGCCGCCACGGTCAGATCGGGCACCTTCCACCAGCCCTACCTGGTGTCCCCGGCCGTGGACCACCGCACGCTGGCCAAGGCGTCCCGCCGGCTGCCGGCCGGGACGCTGTCCCAGCTGCGCGAGCTGATGCGGTACACGGCCGCCTCCGGCACCGCCGCCGAGGCCATGTCGGGCCTCGGCCCGGACTACGGCGCGAAGACCGGCTCCGCGGAGGTCGACGGGCAGAAGAAGCCCAACGGCTGGTTCACCGCCTACCGGGGCGACCTCGCCGCCGCGGGCGTGGTCCAGGCGGGCGGCCACGGCGGCGACACGGCCGGTCCGATCGTGGCGACGCTGCTGCGGACGGGCGGCTGAGCCGGCCGGTCAGATCCGCACGGGCCCGGCGGTGTACGTCCGGCGCAGGAACCTGATCAGCGTCCTGGACTCGAACTGCACCACTTCGACGCCGTGGTCGGTGTGGAACTCGACGATGGCCTGGACGCGTCCGCAGGGCCAGACCCGGACGTCGCCGCTCTGGGCCGGCGTCCGCAGCCCGCGCTCGAGGAGGGCGCGGGAGAAGGTCCACTCGTGCGGTCCGGGAAGGCCGACGCGGACGGACCGGGGGTCGCTGTCGGGGTCGTAGCGCAGCATGACGGGTACGGACCCCGGGTCCTCCTCGTCCGTGATGATGTGGGCGCGCGCGTACTGTTCGACTACCGACATCGGACCGCCCTCTCACGCAACGTGACGTATGCGAAAGCTGTGCATCCGCTTTCCATCCAGAGTCGCACACTTTCCGGATCCCGCCCCGGCGAGAAACGAGACCGGCTCTCTCTTGCAAAGCATTCGCAACAAGGGCCTAAAATCGTACGGTGCACGTACCTGACGGATTCATCGACGCCCCCACCTCCGCGGTCACCGCAGTGGTCGCCGCCGGCGCCCTCGCGGTGAGCCTGCGCGGCGCCCGCCGCGAACTCGACGAGCGGACGGCGCCGCTCGCGGGTCTCGTGGCGGCGTTCATCTTCGCCGTACAGATGCTCAACTTCCCCGTCGCCGGCGGCACCAGCGGCCATCTGCTCGGCGGCGCCCTCGCCGCGATACTCGTGGGCCCGTACACCGCCGTGCTGTGCGTGTCGGTGGTGCTGCTCATGCAGGGCGTGCTGTTCGCCGACGGCGGGCTGACCGCGCTCGGCGTGAACATCACCGACATGGCGATCGTCACCACCGTCGTGTCCTACGCCGTCTTCCGCGGCCTGCTCGCCGTGCTGCCCCGCAAGCGGCGCTCGGTGACCGTCGCCTCCTTCGTCGCCGCGCTGGTGTCCGTGCCGGCCGCCGCGGTCGCCTTCACCCTGATCTACGCGGTCGGCGGCACCACCGACGTCTCCCTCGGCAAGGTCGCGACCGCCATGATCGGCGTCCACGTGCTGATCGGCATCGGTGAGGCGGTCATCACCGCGCTGACCGTCGGCGCCGTCATCGCCGTACGGCCCGACCTGGTGCACGGCGCGCGCGGCCTGCACCAGCGGCTCCGGCTGCGCGTGGACGGCGTGCTGGTGGACGCGCCGGCTCCCGCGGCGCCCGTGGCGGCGCGCACCTCGCGGCGCACGCTGTGGGTGACCGGCCTCGTCACCTCCCTCGTCCTCGCCGGCTTCGTCAGCTTCTACGCCTCCGCCAGCCCCGACGGCCTGGAGAAGGTCGCGCACGACAAGGGGATCGACGCGAAGGCCGAGAAGCACGCCGCGTCCGGCTCGCCGCTCGCCGACTACGGCGTCAAGGACGTCAAGGACGCCCGGCTGTCCGGCGGCCTCGCGGGTGTCATCGGTGTCGGCGTCACGGTCGTCGCGGGCAGCGCGGTGTTCTGGGCGGTGCGCAGGCGACGCACCGACGCCGTCTCCCCCGCGAACACGGCCGTCTGACGTGGGCGCCGGACACGCGCACAAGCTCTACCGGCACGGGCACTCGCCCGTGCACGCCCTGCCGCCGCACACCAAGCTCGCCGCCACGTTCCTGTTCGTGGTGGTCGTCGTGTCGACCCCGCGCGAGGCGATGTGGGCGTTCGCCGGGTACGCCGTGCTGCTCGCCGCCGTCGCGTACCACGCCCGCGTGCCCGCCCGTTTCCTGCTCGGACGGCTGCTGATCGAGGTGCCGTTCGTCGCGTTCGCGGTGCTCATGCCGTTCGTCGCGGAGGGCGAACGGGTGCACGTGCTGGGGCTCTCGCTCAGCGTGAACGGGCTGTGGGGCGCCTGGAACGTACTCGCCAAGGGCACTCTCGGCGTCGCCGCCTCCGTGCTGCTGGCCGCCACCACCGAACTGCGCGAACTGCTGCTCGGGCTCCAGCGGCTGAGGCTTCCGCCGCTGCTCGTGCAGATCGCGTCCTTCATGATCCGCTACGGCGACGTCATCACGGACGAGATGCGCCGGATGCGGATCGCCCGTGAGTCGCGTGGCTTCGAGGCGAGGGGCGTGCGGCACTGGGGCGTGCTCGCCAAGTCCGCCGGCGCGCTGTTCATCCGCTCCTACGAGCGCGGGGAGCGCGTCCACCTGGCCATGGTGAGCCGGGGATACGCCGGCGCGATGCCGGTCATCGACGAGGTGAGCGCGTCCCGCGCACAGTGGCGGCACGCCCTCACCCTCCCCTGCGCCGCCCTCGTCGTCTGTCTGCTGGGATGGGTACTGTGACTGCTTCTCTGGAGGTCTCCGGCCTCGCCTTCGCCTACCCGGACGGGCACCAGGCCCTGTTCGGCGTGGACTTCTCCCTCGCCCGCGGCGAACGGGTCGCGCTCCTCGGCCCGAACGGCGCCGGCAAGACCACGCTGGTGCTGCACCTCAACGGCATCCTCGGCGGCGGCACCGGCACGGTGACCGTTGCCGGGCTGCCCGTCGGCAAGCGGCACATGGCCGCGATCCGGCAGAAGGTCGGCATCGTCTTCCAGGACCCGGACGACCAGCTGTTCATGCCGACCGTGCGGGAGGACGTGGCGTTCGGGCCGGCCGCCGCCGGGGTGAAGGGGGCCGCGCTGGAGGAGCGGGTGCGCACCGCGCTGGAACAGGTCGGCATGCGGGAATTCGCCGACCGGCCCCCGCACCATCTGTCCTTCGGCCAGCGCCGCCGTGTCGCGGTGGCCACCGTGCTCGCCATGGAACCGGAGATCCTGGTCCTGGACGAGCCGTCCTCCAACCTCGATCCGGCCTCCCGCCGCGAACTCGCCGACATTTTGCGCTCCCTGGACGTCACGGTGCTGATGGTCACCCACGACCTGCCGTACGCGCTGGAACTGTGCCCGCGCTCCCTGATCCTCAGCGACGGCGTGATCGTGGCGGACGGCCCGACCGGCGAGCTGCTCTCCGACGACACGCTGATGCGGGCACACCGGCTGGAACTGCCGTTCGGTTTCGACCCGAGGTCCGTCACGACGGGCGCGTGAGCGCCGGGCTGAGAGGCACCTCACGCTCCAGCCCGCCACCACCGAGGAATCGCAGATCCGCAGCCGACGTTGCACCACTGTCGCAGGCGAGGGAAGGGACGGCGGGCGTGGACGTGCACGGCACTGTGGCCGAGGGCTTCGAGCCGGTCAGGGAGGCGTTCGCAGCGAACTTCGCGCAGCTCGGCGAGCGCGGCGCGGCCGTCACCGTCTACCGCGATGGACACCGGGTCGCCCACCTGTGGGCGGGCACCCGAGACATCGACGCCCCGGCCGCCGCGGACGCCCCGGCCGGCGCTGCGCCCTGGGAGGCCGGGACCGCGCAGATCGTGCGCTCCGCCACCAAGGGCGTCGCCGCCGCCGCGCTGCTGCTCCTGCACCAGCGCGGTGAACTGGACCTGGACGCCCCGGTCGGCACGTACTGGCCGGAGTACAAGGCGGCCGGCAAGGAACACACGCTCGTCCGGCACCTGCTCGCGCACCGCGCGGGCGTGCCCGTCCTGGACCGCCCGCTGACTCCCGCCGAGGCGGCCGACCCGGGCCTCGGCGCCGCGGCCGTCGCCGCCCAGGCCCCGGTGTGGGAGCCCGGCACGGACCACGGCTACCACGCCCAGACCTACAGCTGGCTCACCGGCGAACTGCTCCACCGGGTCACCGGCCGCCCCGTGGGCGAGTGGATCGCCGACGAGATCGCCGGGCCGCTCGGCGCGGAGCTGTGGCTCGGCCTGCCGGAGCCGGAGCAGGCACGGGTGGGCCGCGTCGGCCCGCTGGACGCGCCCGCGACCGCCGGTGGCCTCAGGACGCGTCCCAAGCGGGCGGTGGCCGAGGCCTACGCCGACCCGGACTCCCTGACCCGCCGCGCGTTCGCCGCGATCACCCCGCTGCCCGACGAGAACGATCCCGCCTACCGTGCCGCCGCCCTGCCCGCCTCCAACGGCATCGCCACCGCCGACGGGCTGGCCCGCTTCTACGCCTCGCTGATCGGCGAGGTGGACGGCGGCACGCGTCTGTTCACCCCCGGGACGACGGAACTGGCCCGCGCCGAACAGTCGGCCGGAGCGGACCGCGTCCTGGTGGTGAACACCCGCTTCGGCCTCGGCTACATGCTGCACGGCGCCGCGTCGCCGCTGCTCTCCCCCGGCTCCTTCGGCCACCCGGGCCGGGGCGGCGCCCTCGCGTTCGCCGACCCGGACACCGGCATCGCCTTCGGCTACGTGACCAACGGCTTCCGGAAGAGCGTGACGGCGGACCCGAGGGCGCAGGCGCTGGTCCGCGCCCTGCGCACGGTGGTGCTCGCCCGCTGACCGTCACACGTTGATCGGGTGCGAGATCCGCCCGGAGTCCTCGTCGATCTCCTCGTGGGCCTTGGTCAGCAACCGCATGGCCAGCTCATTGAGCGCCCGGGCACCGGCGACCTCCTCGCCGACCCGGGGCTGGTTCGCGTCCACGCGGTGCCGGCTGGCGCGGCCGTGCGCCCGTACCTCGCTGCCGTCGGGCAGGCGCACCATGGCCACCGCGCGTGTGTGCTGATCGTCCTCCATGAACTCCAGCTCGACGTGCCATCCCACAACGGTGTGCATCATGAGAACCACCTCCGAGAACCACTCCTCCCAGGGTGCGCCACAGCACCCCGGCCCGCCATGTCGGCGCCGCCCGTCCCCCTACCCGGCGTGCACCATCAGCCCGGTCCGGGCCCGATGAGCAGGTCGGCGACAAGCGCGAGCCAGGCGTCCGGTGAGTAGGGGGCCGGGGGGTCGACCTCCATGCCCAGCTCGGCGACGGCGACGGCGTAACCGGACTCGTCGAGACCGAGCGCGAGGAGTTCGTGCAGTTCCCCGATCAGCCGGGCGACGAGATGCGGGTCTGTCGACACCCGATAGTCCTCGACGGCGGAGGCGTGGTCGGTGAACTCGTCGGGCATGTCCTGCGAGAACCAGCCACCGAGGAACTGGCCCAGTTCGGGAAAACGGGCTTGCCACTCCCAGTGGGTGGCAGGGATCGCCGGCGGTGGGACCTCGCCGGCCTCGATGCTGCGCTTGATGTGGTCGGCGAGGCAGAGGAGCCACTGTCGGATCTCGCCCTCCGCAAGGCCTGTGTCGGGGATGGCGTAGAACTCCCCGAGTCGCAACCGCAACCGCCCCGGCGGAGTCTCCGCGTAGTCACGCAACTGTCGCTCGGCGATGGCCAGAGCCCACGGTCGGCTGTGCCAGGTCTGCCGGAGGTACGCGGTAAGGGCTGCGCCGGGCCTGTCCGGGGTGTCGTCCGCCGGATGTCCGAGGTAGGCGCGCATGACCTGGTCGAGCTCGCCATAGCGGCGGTCGTGTTCGAGGGGGCTCAGGGGCACGGGGGTCAGCCTCTGCGATCGCTACAGATAGACGGGAAAGGTGGCGTGAACGGCGAAGCCGTGTGGGAGGGAGGCATCCCGCTTCAGAGTGACGCGGGCGGCCCGAACATCGACGGGCTCCCGCCCGGCCAGCATCATCGCCTGCAGCAGGACGCGTCCGACCGGCTCGCGCCGGGACGGCCAGGATGCCTCGATGGTCAGGCGCGAGCGTGTCGACCGGGCGAGCCAGCGGTGGATCAGCTGCTCATTGGCGGTGACGACCTGCTGGGTGGCCCACTGGGCGGTCTCGCGGTCGGGGTACGTCGCGGAACGGGTGCGCATCTTCGGTCCTCTCCTGGGAGCTTTGAGGGCGGCGGTCGGGTGATTGCGAACAGCTAGTCATCCTCGAAACGCCAGAGAACCAGGACGTTCTCGTCCGACACCCCGACCAGACAGATGTCAATGGTGGTCGCGGCGAGAACGTTGGCGTGAAAGGACGAGGCCAGGAAGTCACCCTCCTCACCGTCTTCCGCATGCCCGTGGTTGGTGAAGAAACGTGCGCCGTTCCCCACGGCCCGCAAGAGCTCCCGGAGACAGGCGTCGCGTTCGTCATCCGGTGCGCGAAGGGATACACAAGGGCCGTACAGAAGAGATCCAACCGAGATCAGCCCGGCCAGCTCGACGGCCTGGCCGGGTGAGACCTCCAGGAGACTGTCCCGCAACTCCTGGCGGTCGACCTGCCGGAGTACGGGATTCCCCTGAATCACTTCCATCACCGTGTCGCGCCAGTCCGCGCCACCTCGGGCCACGAGCGCGACAAAGGCCTGGCGTTCGTCAAAACGCCCCCGTGCGCACGGCGGCAGGTCTGCCTTCCTTATCGTCACAGGTCCTCCCCTGGTGTTCTCACGGAAGTCTGGGCATGGACGTGTAGACCACGTAGGGTGGGTGAAGCCCGTTCTTGTACTTGAGTACGACTTCCACCGAATGCGCATCCCGTGCCGCACCCGCTCTCGGGTCCGCAGACGTAATGGTACGCCCGGTCACAGAATTGAACTCCACCGGATCCAACTTCAGAATGGAATTATCGGCGCGCGGCCTCGAGAGCCATTTCCTGATTTTTGCCGGGTTGTCCACACCTTCGTTCTGCCGGTTCGAGTTAACCGACGAGCCCACATATTCCACCGTGTCTTGTGTGTACTTCTGCGCGCCCGCCAGATCGGTGAAGCTGGAAGCAGCAGGAATTGACGACTGATCCCTGAGTCGCTGCGCCAACTGCTCGTCGGTCTTGCCCACATGCTTATCGATGACGTGGCTGCCGTGAATTCCCTCTTGATTCGCCAGGTCGATCGGGTAGACGTGGCTGGCCTCACTGTCGCCAGACACGGTGTACAGCGGGTTTCCTTTGAAGTCGGTCAGGGCCCGCGCACCGAACGCCTCGGCTCTGGCGGATTCCGCATGGAACGTCGGCGCACTCGTATAAGCCTCGTCCAGCGCCGACATCAGATCCTTGATGCCTCGTGCCTGACGATGGACCCGGTTGTCGTAGGTGGCGACGGCGTCGTTCATGGCGCCTTCGTCGATGTTGAGGACGATACCGACCGACACGTCCGCCACCAGGCCCTTGCCCACGTGCCACAGCCCTTTGACCAGGCTCTTGGCGTCCGTGACGTCCAATTCTCGCGGATCGAGCTGCTTGATGCTGTCCAGCACGGCCTGTCGATAGATCCGGTGCAGGTCGTCACGAACGTCTTCCGCCGCCTGGGCCACGTTGTACACGGCATCGACCATGGCATCACAGGTGTCGAACAGGACGGCGAAGACCGGGTGGCTGGTGCCTTTCTTGCGCGCGCCGTCGTTCGCCCAGTCGTAACCGTCTCGGGTCTTCCCCCAGGCGGACGTGCCCCACAGCGTGCTGCAGAACTGCCGCATGGCGTCGTACCACTCCTGGTTGGACTGGTCGGTGATGCCGCCGATGAAGCTGGTCAGCATCCCGTCCACCATGCCGAGCGTGGTCTGCGGCATCCTCCAGGTCTCAGAGACCTTGTACAGCTGGAGGTGATTGGGCAGCGGGAGGATCTTCGCCGCCTTGCCCCAACGGCACTCGTGTTCCAGCAGAGGACGCAGGATGGCGAGAACTACTGCCTCCAGCCCTTCCAGGGCCTTTTGCGCGAAGTCTTGGCCGGCGTCGAAGTCCCCCCACTTGAAATCGGTGACCGGCCCGTACGCGGGTGGTGTGTCGATCACATGCGGAAGGGGGCGCAGCGGCGCACCTGTTGATGAAGGGTGCGTGGCGGCGTCAGCCGCGGCGTAGTTGTTGGCAGTGCTGGTGAATCCGACGCCGGCGCCACCGACGCTCACCACGGCCTTGGCCCACACCTCGAGAAATCGATTGGCGACTCTCACGTAGGTCTGGGTGAAGTCCTTCATGGCCGAGCCGTTGCCGCCGCCGTCGGGGTACCGTGCCAACTCGTCGACAAACGCCTTGATGCCCCGGTCGAGAGGGTCCTGTTGGCCCGCCACGTTCGAGGAGACCTGGTAGAGGACCGATGGCGTCACATCGATCGCGCCGTGCCCGGGGGCCGCCGGGGTGGCCATCAGGCGGCTCCCCAGCCACGCAGGACCGCTTTGTGCGCTGCCGCGTAATTGGCGTGGCCGGTGGTGACGTATTGGTGCAGCCACTTCTGTGCCGCCTGAAGGTCCTGCGCAGAGCGGTCCCACTCGTCGAGCTTCTCGACGAAGACCTCGCGGGCTTCGCCCTTCCAGGACAGGACGACCGGTTCGACGCGTTCATAGAGGTCGTCCAGCTTGCCGTTGAGCTGTTTGAGGATGTCTTCCAGCTCGGCGGCCAGTTCATGCAGCGTGGCGAACGAGACAGAGATGTGGTCGCCGTCGGCACCGGACGACATGATTTCCCCCTTGGAGTCGGTGACCGGGTTCACGAGGCCGGCGTGTGGCGCTGCGAACGTCAGAAACCGTCCAGGTTGCTGCGCGGGCGAGCCACACCGTCGGCCGCTCCCGCATCCTGCGTGGAGAGCTTGTCGACTTCGCTGTCGACATCCACGTGGATCCGACGCATCTGTTCGAGCACACGCAGATCGTCGGCGCTGAAGCCGTCACGGCTCATCCGAACGGCTTCCTCCAGGCCCTTAACCACTTCCCGGATACGGACGGCGTCGCCCGCGGCAGCACGATGGAACTCCCGGTAGGCCGTTGCCGCCGGTCCCCGCCAGCCGGCCTCGATACGGTCGACGAGTTCGTCCATGCGTTTGATCTGTTTGTCGAGGTGGTCCTGCATCTCGCCGAGGTCGCCGGCGAGCTTGGTCAGGCCCTCGGACGACACCCGCAGGTCGGGAGCGCCGTTCTCACTCGTGCTTGTGCCTGGTGCCCCCATGCCGTATCCCCCACCAAGTCGGCATCTCGCCCTCAACTGACCGCAGAATCATACGAAAGACTCGCTGAGCGGAGGTGCGGGGCTGTCGGCAACTGGACCCGTACGACGCGGGCAGTAGCCCGGACAGAGGCGGGACAACAGAAGGCCGGTGAGGGTGCTGTCCCGTTGTCGTGGGCACCCTCACCGGCCGTTTCCGCCGCGGTACGTCAGGCGCGTACCAGCTCCTTCTCCGCGTCGGGGTCGGCGGCGCCGCGCAGCCCCTCGCCCTCGACGTCGACGTTGGGCAGCGCGCGGTCGAGCCACTTCGGCAGCCACCAGGCCCGCCGGCCGAGGAGGGCCAGGACGGCCGGGACTATGGCCATGCGGACGACGAACGCGTCGAAGAAGACGGCGATCGCGAGGCCGAAGCCGATCATCTTGACCATGGCCTCGCTGGAGCCGATGAAGCCGGAGAAGACGGCGATCATGATGACGGCGGCGGCGGTCACGACGCGCGCGCCGTGCCGGAAGCCCGTCACCACGGCCTGGCCGGGGCTCTCGCCGTGGACGTACGCCTCCCGCATGCGGGTCACGAGGAACACCTCGTAGTCCATGGCGAGCCCGAAGACGACACCCACCATGAATATCGGCATCATCGACATGACCGGGCCGGTCTGCTCGACGTTCATCAGGCCGGACAGCCAGCCCCACTGGAAGACGGCGACGACGGCGCCGAGGGCGGCGAGTACCGACAGCAGGAAGCCGAGGGCCGCCTTCAGCGGGACCAGCACCGAGCGGAACACCACGATCAGCAGGAGGAAGGCCAGGCCGACGACCAGGGCGAGGTAGGGCAGCAGGGCGTCGTTGAGCTTCTGGGAGACGTCGATGTTCATCGCCGTCGAGCCGGTGACGAGGACCGTGGAGTCGGTGTCCCGCGCGATGTCCGTGCCCTTGTCACGGATGGCGTGCACCAGTTCCTCGGTCGTCGCGGAGGACGGCTTGGAGTCGGGTACGACGGTGATGGTCGCGGTGTCGCCGGTCTTGTTGGGCGCCGCCGGCGTGACCGTGACGACGTCCTTCAGGCCCTTGATCTCGTCGCCGACCTCGGTGAAGGCGGCCTTGGGGTCGGCGCTGCCCTTGGCGTCGACGACAACCATCAGCGGGCCGTTGAAGCCGGGGCCGAAGCCCTCGGACAGCAGGTCGTAGGCGCGGCGCTGGGTGGTGGAGGTGGGCTGGGAGCCGTCGTCGGGCAGACCCAGCTCCAGGGAGGTGGCCGGCAGGGCCGCCGCGCCGAGTCCGACCACGCCGAGCAGCAGGACGGCGACCGGCCGGCGGACGACGAAGCGGGCCCAGCGGGTGCCCATGTTGGGGCGGCCGGGGTTCTTCGGGGCCCGGCCGCCGCCGAGCAGCCTGCTCTTCTCACCGGTCGGCTTGACCTTGCGGCCGGCGTAGCCGAGCAGCGCGGGGATCAGCGTGAGGGCGATCAGGACGGCGATGGCGACGGTGCCCGCCGCGGCGACACCCATCTTCGTGAGCATGGGGATGTCGACGACGGACAGGCCGACCAGGGCGATGACGACGGTCAGGCCGGCGAAGACCACCGCGGAGCCCGCGGTCCCGACGGCGCGGCCGGCGGCCTCCTCGCGTTCGCGGCCCTCGGCGAGTTCGGCGCGGTAGCGGGAGACGATGAACAGGGCGTAGTCGATGCCGACCGCGAGGCCGATCATCGTCGCCAGGGTGGAGGTGGTGGAGCCGAGGTCCAGGGTGCTGGCGAGCGCGGTGATCGAGGAGACGCCGATGCCGACGCCGATGAGCGCGGTCAGCAGGGGCAGCCCGGCGGCGAGCAGGGAGCCGAAGGTGATGACGAGGACGACGGCGGCGATCGCGATGCCGATGACCTCGCTGGAGCCGGTCTCGGGTGTCGCGTTCAGCGCGTCGCCGCCGACCTCGACGGTCAGTCCGGCGTCCCGCGCGTGCTGGGCGGCGGCCTTGAGAGCGTCCAGGGAGGAGTCCTGGAGTTCCATGCCGGAGACCTTGTACTTCACCGAGGCGTAGGCGACGGTGCCGTTCCTGCTGACGGCGTGGCCGCGGTACGGGTCGGCGACGGAGGCGACCTCGGAGCCGCTTCCCAGCTCCTTGACGGTCTTCTCGACGGTCGCCTTGGTGCCGGCGTCCGTCATCTTCCCGCCGTCGTGGGCCTTGAAGACGACCCGGGCGGTGGCGCCGTCGGCGCTCATGCCGGGAAAGCGCTGTTCCAGCAGGTCGAAGGCCTTCTGGGCCTCCGTGCCGGGGATGGAGAAGGAGGTGTTGCCGGCCGCCGGCGCGGAGGCGGCGCCCACCCCCGCGAGGGTGAGCAGGGCGACCCACAGTAGGGCGACGAAGTGGCGTCGCCGGAAGGCGAGCCGGCCGAGTTTGTAGAGGAACGTGGCCACGGAGGCGTACTCCCGGTCAGGTCGTGGATTCAGCTGGGCAGGGGCGATCAGCCCGACGACGTGAGCGGTGACGTCAGAGGGAGGCTGGTTTCAGGCTGGTTCGAGGGGAGTGTCAGTCGGTCTGCACGCCGAGGGCGGGGAGGACCACGGCGTCGATGTACGAGGTGAGGAAGGCCTGGGTGGGCGGCTGGTCGTCCAGCAGGGCCCGGGTGGCGAAGCCGCCGACCATCATGTGCAGCAGGAACTCGATCGCCGGGCAGTCCGGGCGGACCTCGCCCCGGTCGATCGCGCGTTGCAGCACCTGCCGGAACCCGCCTATCTCGGGGTCGACCATCTGGTCCCGGAAGGCCTCGCGCAGATCGTCGTTGTGGTGCATCGCCATGGCGACGCCCCGCATCAGCGCGGAGTTCCGCTCCATGGTGCAGTCGTCCTCCAGCGCCACGAGGGCGTGCAGGTCGCCGCGGAGGGAACCGGTGTCGATGTCCTCCGCGTGGGCCCGCTTGCCGTGCCGCAGTGCCTTGACGACCAGCTGGGCCTTGCCGCCCCACTGGCGGTAGAGCGTGGCCTTGCTGGACCGGGTGCGGGCGGCCACGGCGTCCATGGTGAGGGCGTCGTAGCCGACCTCCCGGAGCAGGTCGAGCACGGCCTCGTACAGCTCGGCCTCGCGCTCGGGGGTGATCCGGCTGCGACGCGCCGTCGGGACGACTTCGGTCATGCCTGTCACCTTCCCCGCTTCCGGGACTTTCGTCGTCGTACTCACATGAAGATACCCCGCCCACAAGCGAAACGAAACTGTTTCGTACGTGTACTGGGTCACGAAGGTGAAGGACCCGTAAGGACCCGGCCCGCACGGGCTCACGAGTTGCTGGCGCCGTGGGACCGGAAAAGCATGGGGAGGTGAGCTATCTGCGCTGTCCCCACCTCAGCGGCGACCTGCTGTGTTTCGTGGCCGAGGACGACCTCTGGCTGGCCCCCCTCGACACCCCGGACCGCGCATGGCGGGTCACCGTGGACCGCACCAAGACCGGGCCCCCGCGCTTCTCGCCCGACGGCCTGCACATCGCGTACACGAGCTGGCGCAGCCTCGCCCCCGAGATCCACCTGGTCGCCGTCGACGGCGGGCCCGCGCGGCAGCTGACGTACTGGGGCAGCGCCGACACCCAGGTGTGCGGCTGGACGCCTCCCGACCCGGACGGCACCACCGGCATCCTGGCCGTCGCCTCCCACGGTCAGCCCTTCTCGCACTTCACCTGGGCCTACAAGGTCCCCGCCGACGGCGATCCGGGCGGACGGCTGCCCTGGGGGCCGGTCGCCGACATCCAGGCCGCCGACCTCGCCGGCGAGCGCAGGACACTGCTGCTCACCGGCACCCCGCCGCACGAACCGGCCGCCTGGAAGCGGTACCGCGGCGGCGCCATGGGCCGGCTGTGGCTGCACGGGCAGCGGCTCCTGCCGGACCTCGGCGGCCATCTGTCCTCCCCCGTGTTCGTCGCCGGCCGGATCGCCTTCCTCTCCGACCACGAGGGCGTCGGCAACCTCTACTCCTGCGCCTACGACGGCACCGACCTGCGCCGCCACACCGACCACGACACCTTCTACGCCCGGCACGCCGCCGGCGACGGCAACCGCGTGGTCTACCAGTGCGCGGGCGACCTGTGGCTGGTGGACGACTTCTCCCCCGACGGCGTACCGCGCCGGCTCGACGTCCGGCTCGCCGGACCGCGCACCGGCCGCCGCCGCCACCAGGTGCCGGCCGCGCAGGAGATCGACGGCATCTCCGTGGACGAGACCGGCCGGGCCAGTGCCGTCGTCGTCCGCGGCAGCCTGTACTGGCTCACCCACCGCGACGGCCCCGCCCGCACCATCACCGACACGCCCGGCGTCCGGGTACGACTGCCGGAGATGCTGGGCTCCACCGGGCAGGTCGCCTACGTCACCGACGCCGAGGGCGAGGACGCCGTCGAGATCGCCCACCTGCCCCGCGCGACCGGCGACCGCCCACCGCGCCGGCTCGCCTCCGGTGCGCTGGGCCGCGTCCGGGAGCTGGTCTGTGACCCGCGGGGGGAACGGCTGGCCGTCGCCTCGCACGACGGGCGGCTGCTGCTGATCGGCGTGCCGGAGACCGAGGAAGACGGAGAGGGCGGTGATCCGGGTGGGCGGGTGACCGAGCTGGTGCGGTCCGGGAACGGGCCCGTCCACGACCTCGCCTTCTCCCCCGACGGCTCCTGGCTCACCTGGTCCCACCCCGGCATCGGCCGCACCCTGCGCCAGATCAAGCTGGCCCGGATCAAGGACCGGCTCATCGTGGACGTGACCAACGGCCGCTTCGAGGACGAGAACCCGGTGTTCACCCGCGACGGCCGCTACCTCGCCTTCCTCTCCTGGCGCGGCTTCGACCCGGTGTACGACGTCCACACCGGCGACCTGTCCTTCCCGCTCGGCTGCCGCCCGTACCTCGTCCCGCTCTCCTCGGCGACCCCCTCCCCCTTCGCCCTGAACCCCGAGGGCCGCCCCGCCGCCGGCGGACTCGACCCGCCGGCGGACGACGAGGACACCGGCGAGGCCGGCACGGTGACGGTCGAGGTGGAGGGGCTGGAGAGCCGGGTCACGCCGTTCCCGGTCATCGCCTCCAAGTACTCCGCGCTGTACCCGGTCGCCGGCGGCGGCCTGGTCTGGCTGCGCTGGCCGATCTCCGGCGCGCTCGGCGAGACCTTCGCCAGCCCGGACGACACCACCGGCCGCCCGACCCTCGAACACTTCGGCATCGGCAAGGCGAAGAAGTCCGAACTCGTCGGCCACCTCGACTGGTTCGCCGTCAGCGGCGACGGCACCCGGCTGGTCGTCGTCGACGAGGGCGACCTGCGGGCCGTGCCGTCGACCGAGACCGGCGACAGCGACACGACCGTCTGGATCGACTCCCGCCGCATCCTGCACGAGGCCGACCCGCCCGCCGAATGGCGCCAGGCCTACGACGAGGCGGGACGCCTGACCCGCGCCTACTTCTGGGACCCGGGCATGTGCGGCATCGACTGGGACGCGGTGCTCGCCCAGTACCGACCCCTCGTCGAACGGGTCGCCTCCCCCGACGAGTTCGCGGACCTGCTCCGCGAGGTCCTCGGCGAACTCGGCACCTCCCACGCCTACGTCACCGCCGCCCGCCGCAACGAGGGCCCGGCCCACTACCAGCGCCGGCAGGGCCTCCTCGGCGCCAACCTCGTCCGCCGCGACGGCCGCTGGCTGCTCAAGCGCGTCCTGCCCGGTGACTCCTCCGACTCCAAGGCCCGCTCACCGCTGGCCGGCACGGGCATCCGCGAGGGCGCCGTCCTCACCCACATCGACGGCCGACCGGTCGACCCGGTCACCGGCCCCTACCCGCTGCTCGCCGGCTCCGGCGGTACGACCGTGGAGCTGACGTTCACCCCCGCCGAGGGCGAGGCCGGGCGGGCACGGCGCGTCGCCGTCGTCCCGCTCGTCGACGAACGCCCGCTGCGCTACCAGGACTGGGTGGCCAAACGCCGCCAGGTCGTCCGGGAGCTGAGCGACGGCAAGTGCGGCTACCTGCACATCCCGGACATGGGCGGCTCCGGCTGGGCCCAGTTCAACCGCGACCTGCGCATGGAGGTCTCCCGGCCCGCGCTGATCGTGGACGTGCGCGGCAACGCGGGCGGGCACATCAGCGAACTCGTCATCGAGAAACTGACCCGGAAGATCCTGGGCTGGGACCTGACCCGGGACGCGCAACCGGTGTCGTACACCTCGAACGCCCCCCGGGGCCCGGTGGTTGCCCTGGCCGACGAGGCGACCTCGTCCGACGGCGACATGATCACGGCGGCCTTCAAGGTGCTGGGGCTCGGCCCGGTGGTCGGCCAGCGCACCTGGGGCGGGGTCGTCGGCATGACCGGCCGGCACCGGCTGGGCGACGGCACGGTCATCACCGTCCCGATGAACGCGGCCTGGTTCGACGCCTACGGCTGGTCCGTCGAGAACCACGGCGTCGCCCCGGACCTGGACATCACGCGCACACCGCTGGACTGGGCGGAGGGCCGCCACGCCCAGCTGGCCGACGCCGTCCGGCTGGCCCTGGACCTCCTGGAGGCCGGCCCCGCGGCGGCACCACCGGGCTACCGCGACGTCCCGGACAGGTCCCGCCCGAAACTGCCCCCGAGGAGGCCCTCCTGACGGGCCCTCCCCCGCACACCGGCGCGGGGCACCCTTCGGGAAGAAGGGCACCCCACGTCGGTCCGGCCGGAGCCGGGCGCGGCGACTAGGCGTCGTAGTCCTGGTCGAAGCGGTCCTCCACCTGCTGCTCCGTGTCCTCGATGTCACGGTGGTTCCGGCCGCTCCGCTCGGGCTGCTGGCCCTGGCGGTTCTGGCGGCCCTGGCGGTCCTGCTGACCGCGCTGGCCGGCCTTCTCGCGGGCCTGGCCCATCTTCTCCTCGGCCTGCTCGGGCCGCCGGCCCGACTTCTCCTGGAACTGGTCCTTCATACCCATGTGGGTTCACTCCCGTAGTGGGTGGGGAATCGGCCCCTTGGTGGGGCCTCGACCAGATTCACACGGGCGAACACGGTGTGCATGTCGATCAGTTACGCTGCGTGGTCCGCGCTGTCTCGTCGGCCGCCCCACCTGCGCCGACGAGTCCTGAGCGCATGCCCTGGAGCCGGGGTCCGAACCGCTTCATCTCGCGCTGTCCGACCGTCCCGATGAGCGCCGGGAGGTAGCCGCGCACGCCCTGCATGCCGCGCAGCCACCACTGTCCGTACACGTGCGCCGAGCGCCGCTCGATCCCGGCGACGAGCCGGTCCACCGCGGGACCCAGCGGGTACGTCTTGTTCGACGGCCACGGCAGCCGCTGCCGCAGCTCCCGCATGACGTCGTCCTGGTCGGCGCCGCGCACCATGTCGGTGTCGGTCCAGGACAGGTAGGCGACCCCGACGCGCACGCCCTGGTGGCCGACCTCGGCGCGCAGACTGTGCGCGTACGCCTCCACACCCGACTTGGACGCGCAGTACGCCGACATCATCGGTGCCGGCGTGATCGCGGCGAGCGAGGCGATCTGGAGCAGATAGCCGCGGCTCTCGGCCAGCACCGGCAGGAACGCCCGCGCGGTCACCGCCGACCCGATCAGGTTCACCTCGATCACCCGCCGCCACGCCTGCGGATCGGAGTCGGCGAACGGACCGCCGGTCGCCACACCGGCGTTGGCGACCACGACGTCGACCTTCCCGAAGCGTTCCTTCACCTCCCGCGCGACCCGGCTCATCGCCTCGTGATCGGTGACATCGGCGTACCAGTGGGCGCTCTCGCTGTGCAGCCGCGTGGAGACCTCCTTGAGCATCTCCTCCTCCAGCCCGACGAGCGCGACCTTCGCCCCGCGCGCGGACAGCTTGCGCGCCAGCAGCTCACCGACGCCGCGCGCCGCTCCCGTGACGACCGCGACCTGCCCTTCGAGGCTGACCCTGCTCATGCGCCCTCCTTGAGCTGCTGCGCGGGTGCGGCAGGGGAACCTGCCGGAGACTGCGGGGAGTCGGTCCCCGTGACGTACGTGCCGACCAGTTCCCGGATACGGCCGGTCACCGGCCCGGGTGCCTCGATCGGGGTCATGTGGCCGATGCCGGGCAGCTCGGTGAGGCCGACGCAGTGCGGCAGCGCGGCGACCAGCGCCCGGGCGTGCGCCGGGGGCGTGAGCCGGTCGGACGTGCCGTGCAGGACGGCTGCGGGCACACGCAACTCCCGTACGCCGTGGTCGAGGTCGAGCGTGCCCAGCACCCCGGACCAGGCGTGGCGCACGGCCCGCGGACAGCCGTGCACGACGTACGCGCACGCCTCCACCATGTGCCGGGCCGAACCGGCGCCCATCGTCGCGTACTTGAGGATGCGCAGGGCGAGGGGCGTGACCGGTCCGAGGGGCGCCCGCGAGCCGAGGACGCGCCCGGTGATCCAGGTACGCACCCGTCCGGCGCGCATCGGCACCACGCGCGACTCGGCGATCAGCCGCGAACTCCCCGTGCTGCACAGCAGGACGGCGGCGGCGTGTTCGCGGAAGCGGGGACGCCCGGCGGCGGCCATCACCGTCATGCCGCCCATGGAGTGGCCGACGACCAGAGCCTTCTCACCGCGGGCGAGTGTCCGCGCGAGCACCGCTTCGAGGTCGTCCGCCAGCGCGTCGGTGGTGCACGCGGGGCTCGACGGACTGCGCCCGTGGCCCCTCTGGTCGTAGGCGATCACCCGGTGGTCGGCCGCCAGGTCCCGTATCTGGGCCGCCCAGAACGCCGTCGAGCAGGTCCAGCCGTGGGAGAGGACGACCGGGGGCGCGTCCTGCGGGCCGTGCACCTCGACGTGCAGACGCGCGCCGTCGGCGGACGTGACGGTGAGGGTGCGGGAGGGGGCGGGCGGGGCGTACGGGCCGGAGGTCACGGAGGTGACGGGGGTGCGCCGGCTCATGCGGCGGCCTCGCTCTGCCGGGTCCCGTCGGCGTGCGCCGGCGCGGACCGTCCGGCGGCGCGGACGACCTCGTACTCCGCGAGGTCCACCCGCCGGGTCGCGCGCCGGAACTCGGTCGTCGTACCGGGCCAGATGGTGGTGTTGCGGCCGCTCGCGTCCTGGTACCAGCTGGTGCAGCCGCCGGTGTTCCACACGGTCCGCTTCATGCGCTCCTGCACCCGGTGGTTCCAGGCGTCGACGGCGGCGGGCCGGGCGTCGAGGGCGGCGCCGTCGCCCAGGACCTCGAGCTGGCGCAGGTAGTCGGCCAGGTAGTTCAGCTGGGACTCGATCATCAGGATCATGGAGGAGTTCCCGAGGCCGGTGTTGGGCCCGATGACCGTCATGAAGTTCGGGAACCCGGCCGCCGCGGCGCCGCGCAGCGCCCGCATGCCGCTCTTCCAGGACTCGGCGAGCGTGCTGCCGTCGGCGCCGACCACGCGCTCGGCGATGGGCATGTCCGTGACGTGGAAGCCCGTACCGAAGATGATCGCGTCGACCTCGGCCTCGGTGCCGTCGGCCCCGACGACCGTCGACCCGCGGACCTCGCTGAGCCCGCTGGCGACGACGTCCACGTTGGGCCGGGCGAGCGCCGGATAGTACGTGCTGGAGAGCAGGATCCGTTTGCAGCCGATGCGGTAGTCGGGAGTGAGCCTGGCGCGCAGAGCAGGGTCCTTGACGGCGCGGGCCATGTTGCGCTTGGCGAGCTGTTCGACGAGGCCGAGTTCGTCGGGGCGCTTGGTGAACGCCTGGACCTGTAGCTCGCGGATGCCCCACAGCAGCCCGCGCCGGACCTGGGCGGTGAGGGGCAGCCGCCGGTGCAGCCAGCGCTCGGCGCCGCTGATGGCCCGGTCGACGCGGGGCAGCACCCACGGCGGGGTGCGCTGGAAGAGGGTGAGCCGGCCGACCTGCGGCTGGATGGCGGGCACGATCTGGATGGCGGAGGCGCCGGTGCCGACCATGGCGACCCGCTTGCCGCGCAGGTCGTAGTCGTGGTCCCAGCGGGCGGAGTGGAACACCTTGCCCGGGAAGGACTCCAGTCCCGGGATCCGCGGGATCTTCGGGTCGGACAGGGGCCCGGTGGCGGAGACGACGACGTCGGCGGTCAGCGTGCCGCGGGTGGTCTCGACGGTCCACCGCAGTTTCTCGTCGTCCCAGGTCATCAGCTTGACCTCGGAGCCCAGACGCAGGTGCGGACGCAGTCCGAACAGGTCGGTGACGTGCTCCAGGTAGGCGCGGATGTGCTGCTGCCCGGAGAAGGTGCGCGGCCAGTCGGGGTGCGGCGCGAAGGAGAAGGAGTACAGGTGGGAGGGCACGTCGCAGGCGCACCCGGGGTAACTGTTGTCCCGCCAGGTGCCACCGACGCTGTCGGCCCGTTCCAGGACGACGAAGTCGGTGATCCCTTCGCGGCGCAGCCGCACGGCGGCTCCGAGGCCGCCGAAGCCGGACCCGATCACCGCCACCCGTACATGCTCGTGCTCGGCCATCCCGAAGCCTCCACGCATCACCTAGGAACTCTGCCAGTGAACACTGGCGCAATGGGACTGTAGAGCAGCTCCGTACCGAGCGGTAGGGGGCGGAGGAAGGAAGTTACCGGCGGTACGCCATAGGCTGCGGTCGTGGCAGAGGACGCGGAGCACTTCGAGGACGACCCCCGGGCGGCACACCCGCCGGCGCCGCGCGAGTACCGCACGGAGGAACTGGCCCGGCTGGCCGGCATCACCGTGCGCACCCTGCGCTTCTACCGCGAGCGCAAACTGCTGCCGCCACCCCGCCGCGAGGGCCGCATCGCCTGGTACGACGACCACCACCTGGCCCGGCTGCGCACCATCGCGGCCCTGCTGGAGCGCGGCCACACCCTGACCGGCATCGCGGAGCTGGCCGAGGCCTTCGACCACGGACGGGACGTCGCCGACCTGCTCGGCGTCGGCACGCCCAGCGAGGAGGAACCGGTCCGCCTCACCCCCGAGGAACTCGCCGCCCGCTTCGAGGGCGAGGTCACCCCCGACAATCTCGCCGCCGCCATGGAACTGGGCTACCTCGGCACCGACGGCGACGAGATCGTCCACATCAGCCGGCGCCTGCTCGACGTCTCCTCCGCGCTGGTCCGCGAGGGCATACCGCTCGCCGAGGTCCTGGCGGCCGGCGCCCGCGTCCGCGAACACGCCGACACCCTGGCCGCCCTCTTCACCGACCTGATCCTGCGCCACGCCCCCGAGGAGGACCTCCACCGTCTGCGCCCCCTGGCCCGCAGCGTCGTGGAGGCAGAACTGTCCCTGGCCCTGGACCGCCGCATGGACAAGGGCGGCCAGGGGCACCCGTAGGTCCGCTACAGGTCGTACACGACGGTGACCGGCGCGTGGTCCGACCACCGCTCGGCATGCGTGGCCGCGCGCTCGACGAAACCCTTGACCGCCCGGCCGGCGAGCCCGGGCGTGGCGACGTGGTAGTCGATGCGCCATCCCGCATCGTTGTCGAAAGCCCGCCCCCGGTACGACCACCACGTGTACGGGCCCTCGGTGTCGGGGTGGAGGGTGCGGACGACGTCGGCGTAGCCGCCGTCCGTCGGTTCGAGGACCCGGCCCAGCCAGGCCCGCTCCTCGGGCAGGAAGCCCGAGTTCTTCGTGTTGCCGCGCCAGTTCCTCAGGTCGGCCTGCTGGTGGGCGATGTTCCAGTCGCCGCAGACCAGCACCTCGCGCCCGTCGGCGGCGGCCCGCTCGCGCAGGTCTCTCAGGTGGGTGAGGAACTCGTCCATGAAGCGGACCTTCTCGTCCTGCCGTTCGGTGCCGGCCTCGCCGGAGGGCAGGTAGAGGGAGGCGACGGTGACGCCGGGCAGGTCGGCCTCGACGTAGCGGCCTCCGCCGTCGAACTCGGCCGAGCCGAAGCCGACCCGGACCCGGTCGGGTTCGCGGCGCGTGTAGAGGGAGACGCCCGCGCGGCCCTTGGCGGCGGCCGGGGCGTGGGTGACGTACCAGCCGTCGGGGCGGCGGACCTCCTCGGGCAGCTGGTGCGGCTCGGCGCGGACCTCCTGGAGGCAGACGACGTCCGCCTCGGTCCCGGCGAGCCACTCGACGAAGCCCTTCTTCGCGGCGGCCCGCAGTCCATTCACGTTCACGGAGGTCACAGTCAGCACCCGGGCACCCTACCGGCACACTGGTCGGGGTCCGCACGACCGGACCCCTGCCCGCCACCGCATAGAAGTACGATATCCAGAATGATTATACGTCGCGTTCGGTTCGATCACCCCGACGCCACCAAGCTCAACGACGAGGTCCAGGCCGAGTACCACCTGCGCTACGGCGACGGAGGCGACGCCACGGCCCTCGACCCCGCCGACTTCGACCCGCCCCGGGGCCTGTACCTGATCGCGTACGACGAGCAGGACCGCCCCGTGGCCACCGGCGGCTGGCGCAGCCAGGACCGCAACGAGGAGGGCAACGAGGACGGCGACGCCGAACTCAAGCGCATGTACGTCGTCGAGGACATGCGGGGCCGGGGCCTGGCCCGCCGCATCCTCGCGGACCTGGAGGAGGACGCCCGCGCGGCCGGCCGGCTCCGCATGGTCCTGGAGACGGGCACGAAGCAGCCCGAGGCGATCGCCCTGTACACCTCCAGCGGCTACGAACCGTGCGTGAAGTTCGGCTACTACCGCCACTACGAGGACAGCCGCTGCTACGCCAAGCGGCTCTGAACCGACGCACCGGGTCCCGCCCCGCCACCGCTTCCCCGGCGGCGCGGACCTGGCCACGCAGGATGCCCGTGAACGACGAAGATCCCGACCGATCGCGATGATCGGCGGGATCTTCGTTCACCGTCCCGAGCTGACTCGGGGACAGTTGTGCGTGGACCTGAGGGGATTCGAACCCCTGGCCCCCTCGATGCGAACGAGGTGCGCTACCGGACTGCGCCACAGGCCCTTGCAACGAGTGAAACTCTAGCATCCCGATCGCGGTGCCCGGAAATCCGCTCCCTGACTGGTCAGGGCTGGCCGGGAAGGGTGCGGGCGGGCGGGCGGGGTCACTCGTTGGCCGCGCGCGGGCGTCCGCCCTCTTCGTACTGGTCGAAGAGGGGCGTACGGCCGCGTTCACGTGCCCGGCGTGCGGAGGCCGCCCGGCGTGCGCCGTTGCGGCCGGCCGCCGGCTTCTCCCCGGGCGCGGGGGCCGCCTCGTCCGCTTCGTCCTCGGGCACGTGGTCCGCCTCGCGCTCCGGCGCGACCGCGCTGGACCGCGCCGAACTCCAGGTGTCGGGCGCCCCCAGATCCACGTCGGAGGTGGCGCGCGGAGCGACCGGCGCGGTGACGTACGTCGGCAGGGGCACCGGCACCGGGTCCCAGCTGTCCCCGTGCCCGGGCCGCCGCTGCCGCTCCCGCTGCTGGTCGACCCACTCGGCGTGATCGGTCTGCTCGACGAGGGCACGCCGGTCCGCGGCGAGCGCGGACAGGCCCGTTTCCGTTCCGCTGTCGGGGCCCTCTTCCGGCTGGTCCGCGCCGGGGCCCGCGTCGAGCGGGGCCCGGCGGCGCGGCTGGCGCTCCCGCAGGCGCTGGGCGGCGGCCTCGGCATGCCGGCGGTCCATCTGGTAGGCGAACCGGCGGAGCTCCTGCGTCCGCAGGTAGGCGATGTAGCCGCTGAGCGCCACGGCCGGCACGGCGGGCACCCACAGGAAGGCGAGCCCGCCGACGGCGGCGACGATCGCGCCGAGCGTGAAGGCGAGGAAGAGCATCACGGTGGTGCGCCGTCGGCGCGCGAGTACCTTCGAGCGCCGGGCGCGGGCCTCGGCCGCCTGCTGCGCCGAGGACTCGCGCCGTGCGGCCGGCTCACGCTGGGGCACGGACGCGGCCCCGGGCGGGTGGCCGGATCCCGGCCCGGCTGCCGGTTCGGCACCCTGGTCGTGGGCCGGTCCGGCCGTGCCGGGTGTCTCGGGCTCGGCGTCAGGGGTGGCCTGACGGCGGGTCGGAGGCATGGCGAAGGCCCGGACGTCCACCGAGTCGGTGACCGCGTCCGGATCGCCGGCGTCCGGCTCCCCCTCCTGGGCGGAGCGCGCCCGCAGGTCCCTGGCGTACCGGCGCTCCATCCCCGCCCGTCCGGACAGCAGCCGGATGGCGGTGCTGAAGCGTTCCGTCGGACGGGCCTCGTTCAGCTCGTCCTGCCTACGGAGCCACATCGGCACCAAGTAGGCGGCCCAGGCCCCGACAATGACTGCGTAGATGAGGCCGCTGCTGCTCACGCCTCACACGGTAGAGGGGTTTGCGTGAGGCCATCCGCCAATTGGGCCGGTGTGTCGCACGATCAGGCTGATATTTCCAGCATTTTTTGGGACCGATGCGATCAGGGGACCGGCGCAGGCGCGAATTATGTGCCTTACGAACGGTCAGCACCCGATCAATTTCGAACACATATTCAATTTCTCGGGCGCTCGGCGGGATTCCCCGGGGCGCCGGCCGGGCCCTCGGCGCGCCGGGCCTCGCGCGAGCGCGCCCGGTGCCAGCGCGCGAGCAGCCCGTCGGGCACCTCTTCCGCGGTGAGCGCGAAGACGAGGTGGTCGCGCCAGGCCCCGTCGATGTGCAGATAACGCGGCCGGATCCCCTCCTCGCGGAATCCGAGTTTCTCCACGACCCGGCGGCTCGGCCGGTTCTCGGGGCGAATGCAGACCTCGACCCGGTGCAGGCCGACGGTGCGGAAACAGTGGTCCACCGCGAGCGCGACGGCCGTCGGCATCACTCCGCGTCCGGCCACCCCCTGGTCCACCCAGTAACCGACGTGTCCGGAACACATCGATCCCCAGGTGATCCCGGCGACCGTCAGCTGTCCGACGAGCCGCCCCTGGTACTCGATGACGAACGGCAGCATCCGGCCCGCGCCGGCCTCGGCCCGCAGATGCCGGACCATCTGGCGGTAGGTCGGCCGGTGCGCGACCGGCCCGCTCGGCGCGGGCGGCGGGATGGTCGCCTCCCAGGGGCGCAGCCAGTCACGGTTGCGCCGGTTCACCTCGCGCCAGACCCGCTGGTCGCGCAGCTTTATCGGCCGGAGGACGACCTCGCCGTCCGCCAGCACGACGGGCCAGGAGGGGCTGTTCAGCTCGCACCCCCACCGGATCCGGGGTGGTCACCGCCGCGGATCTGGTCGACGGCGTGGACGAGGAGGGGCTCCAGGACGGCGAGGCCGTCCCGCACCCCTCCGGCGGACCCGGGCAGGTTGACGATCAGCGTTCCGCCGGCCACCCCCGCCAGTCCCCGGGACAGCGCGGCGGTCGGCACCTTGTCCCGCCCGTACGCGCGGATGGCCTCCGCGATGCCCGGCACCTCGTAGTCGATGACCGCGCGGGTCGCCTCGGGGGTGCGGTCGGTGGGCGAGACGCCCGTACCGCCGGTGGTGACGACCACGTCGTAGCCAGCCTCCACGGCCGCCCGCAGCGCCGCCTCGACCGGATCGCCGTCGGGCACCACCCGCGGCCCGTCCACGGCGAAGCCGAAGCCCTGCAGACCCCGCACGACCAGCGGGCCGCCCCTGTCCTCGTAGACCCCGGCGGCGGCCCGGTTGGACGCGGTGACGACCAGCGCGGCGTACGGCGCCGGCAGCGCGCCGCCGCCGCTCATGCCCGGCTCCAGTCGCCCGACGCGCCGCCCGTCTTCTCGTCCACCCGTACGTCCGTGATGACCGCTCCCTTGTCGACCGCCTTGACCATGTCGATCACGGTGAGCGCGGCGACCGTCACCGCGGTGAGGGCCTCCATCTCGACGCCCGTGCGGTCCGTCGTCCTGACGGTGGCCCGGATCTCCACGGCGTCGTCCGCGACCGACAGGTCCAGTCTCACACCGGACACCGACAACGGGTGGCACAGCGGGATGAGATCCGGGGTGCGCTTGGCACCCATGATCCCCGCGATGCGGGCGGTGGCGAGGGCGTCCCCCTTGGGCATCCCCTCACCGCGCAGCAGCTCGACCACGCGCGGTGAGACGAGGACCCGGCCGCTCGCGCGGGCGGTGCGCGCGGTCACGTCCTTCCCGGACACGTCGACCATGCGGGCCGCGCCCGCCTCGTCGATGTGCGTCAGTCGGTCCTGCACAGGGCGTCCGGGGGTCTCCCCCCGGGAAGGCACAGTCATGGTGTCGCGCTCCCGGTCCGGGCCCGGCGCGGTGCGGTGCGGTGCGCGGGCCTGCTGTGCGCGACACGCTACCGCCAAGCCGGAGCGCGCAGCGGACGAGGATCGCCCTGTGGACGGGCACGCGCGCGTGCGTCAACCGAGGAGCACGACCTCCACCTCGGTGCCGGGCTCCACCGACTCCACGTCCTCGGGGACGACGATCAGCGCGTTCGCCCGCGCGAGCGCCGCGACCAGGTGGGAGCCCGCGCCGCCCACGGGGGTGACCTTCCCGCCGGCGTGGACGCCGCGCAGGAACTGGCGGCGCCCCCGGGGCGAGCGCAGCGCCTCGTCCGCCGCGAGCGCGGCCCGCGCGCGGGGCCGGTGGATGTCCGTGAGGCCCGACAGGGTGCGGATGGCGGGGCGGACGAACAGCTCGAAGGACACGTACGACGACACCGGGTTGCCGGGCAGGGCCAGCAGCGGGATGTGGTCGGGGCCGATGGAGCCGAAGCCCTGGGGCTTGCCGGGCTGCATGGCGAGCCTGCGGAACTCCACACCGCTGCCCGCCTCGTCCGCGTCACCGGCGTACGACAGCGCCTCCTTGACGACGTCGTACGCGCCGACGCTCACCCCGCCCGTGGTCACCAGCAGGTCCGCGCGGATGAGCTGGTCCTCGATGGTGGCGCGAAGGGTCTCGGCGTCGTCGGCGACGGCCCCGACCCGGTAGGCGATGGCGCCCGCGTCCCGCGCGGCGGCGGTGAGGGCGAAGCTGTTGGAGTCGTGGATCTGGCCCGGGCCCAGTTCCTCACCGGGCTGGACGAGCTCGCTGCCGGTGGACAGGACGACCACGCGCGGACGCGGGCGCACCCGTACCGTGCCGCGGCCGATCGCGGCGAGCAGCGCGAGCTGCGGCGGACCGAGGACCGTGCCGGCCTCCAGGGCCAGTTCACCGGCCTTCACGTCGCTGCCCCTGGCGCGCACGTGCGCGCGGGCCGCGGCGGGCCGGTACACGCGCACGTGGCCCTCGGCGCCCTGGGGAGCCAGGCTGCGCGACCGCATGCCGCTCACCGGTCCCTCGCCGAGCCCTCCGTCGGTCCACTCGACGGGGACGACGGTCTCGGCGCCGGGCGGCAGCGGCGCGCCGGTCATGATGCGCGCGGCCTGCCCGGGGCCGACCCGGACCGGGTCGGCCACGCCCGCCGCGACGTCCCCGACGACCTCCAGTACGGCCGGGAACTCCTCGCCGGCGCCCGCGACGTCCGCGACCCGCACCGCGTACCCGTCCATGGAGCTGTTGTCGAACGGCGGCAGGGACACCGGCACCGTGACGTCCTCGACCAGGACACAGCCCTGGGCGTCGAGCAGTTGCAGCTCGATGGGTTCCAGGGGGCGGACGGTCGAGAGGATGTCCTCCAGGTGCTCGTCCACCGACCACAGGTCGTCCGGGCCGGCGGGGCGGGTCGCGGCGCTGCTCAAGGCTGCTGCATCTCCTCGGCTACGTAACTGCGGAGCCAGGTCCGGAACTCCGGGCCCAGGTCCTCACGTTCGCATGCGAGTCTGACAATGGCACGGAGGTAGTCGCCACGGTCGCCGGTGTCATAGCGGCGGCCCTTGAAGACGACCCCGTGCACCGGGCCGCCGGCCTTCTCGTCCTGGGCGAGCTGCTGGAGGGCGTCGGTCAGCTGGATCTCGCCGCCGCGGCCCGGCTCGGTGGTGCGGAGTATGCCGAAGATGTGCGGGTCGAGGACGTAGCGGCCGATGACCGCGTAGTTCGACGGGGCGTCCGCCGGGTCCGGCTTCTCGACCAGTCCGGTCACCTTGACCACGTCGCCGTCGGCGGTGGCCTCCACGGCCGCGCAGCCGTAGAGGTGCATCTGCTCGGGCGCGACCTCCATGAGGGCGATCACGCTGCCGCCGTGCCGTTCCTGGACCTCGATCATGCGCTGGAGCAGCGGGTCCCGCGGGTCGATGAGGTCGTCACCGAGGAGGACGGCGAACGGCTCGTGGCCGACGTGCGGGGCGGCGCACAGCACGGCGTGGCCGAGCCCCCGGGGGTCGCCCTGGCGCACGTAGTGCATGGTGGCCAGGTCGCTGGACTCCTGCACCTTCGCGAGCCGTGCGGCGTCGCCCTTCTTGCCGAGCGCCGACTCCAGCTCGTAGTTGCGGTCGAAGTGGTCCTCCAGGGGGCGCTTGTTGCGCCCGGTGACCATGAGGACGTCGTCGAGCCCCGCCGCCACGGCCTCCTCGACCACATACTGGATCGCCGGCTTGTCCACTACCGGCAGCATCTCCTTGGGAGTGGCCTTGGTCGCCGGCAGGAACCGGGTGCCGAGGCCTGCCGCGGGGATGACAGCCTTGCTGATCCTTGGGTGGGACTGAGTCATGCCCGCAACCATATCCGGTGCCTTTGTGGGAGATCTGTGGCTCCGGTTGGTTGACCCTTATATCGCCTGCATTAAGAGAAGGGTGCGAGAACGACCAGTGGAACTCGGCGGACGTACGGGCGAGCCTGACAAGGCCGTGTTGCGGCGGGAGATCCTCGCGGTGAGGAACAGGTTGACGGCGGATGACGTCCGCGAGGCGGGCCGCGCGCTGGCGGAACGCGCGCTGGAACTGCCCGAGCTGGCGCGCGGGCGCACGGTGGCGGCGTACGTCTCCGTGGGCAGCGAACCGGGCACGCTCCCGCTGCTGGACGCGCTGCGCGCCCGCGGGGTGAGCGTGCTGCTTCCCGTGCTGCTGCCCGACAACGACCTGGACTGGGGCGAGTACAGCGGCCGGGACGCCCTCGCCCGGGTCCGGCACGGCGGGAGGATGACGCTGTCCGAGCCGTCCGGCGCGCGTCTCGGCCCGGACGCCGTGACGGGCGCGGACGTCGTCCTGCTGCCGGGGCTCGCGGTGGACGGGCGCGGGATGCGCCTGGGGCGCGGCGGAGGCTCGTACGACCGGGTGCTGGCCCGTCTCGAGCGAGCGGGCGCACGCCCCCGGCTGGTGGTGCTGCTGTACGACACGGAGGTGGTCGCGCGCGTCCCGGCCGAGGCGCACGACAAGCCGGTGCACGCGGCGGTGACGCCCGGCGGCGTACGCCGTTTCGCGCCCGCCTGACCGGCGCCCGCACGGCCGGCGTCCCGCGGGTCCCGCGGACGCGAAAAGGCCCTCCACGCGCGCGTGGAGGGCCTTTCTGCCGTGGTGTGCCGTCAGCGGCTCACGGCTTGAGGACGAGGGTGTCGCTCGTGCTCCTGCCGACCGCCTTGTCCGAGAACGACCAGGGCAGCAGCTCGCCCTTGGCCCACATGCCCGTCTGGTCCGTGTAGTGCGCGCTGAAGGCGTGCCCGGAGGCGCCCGTCAGGTTGATCCACCTGGACTTGTCGAGGTCGGCGAGGTTGACGACCATCCGCATGGACGGCACCCACACGACGTTGTAGCCGCCGGCGGCGTTCCAGCCGGACGCGTTCACCGCCGCCTCGCCGCCGCTGAGCTTCCAGGGGCCGCGGTTGAGGAGGTACTGCAGGGCCTTGGGGCCCTCGGTGCCGAGCGTCTGGTTCTTCAGGAACAGGCGGTGCAGCCGGCCCCAGCTCCAGGTGTCGATGTCCTTGCCGAGCTTGGCGGTCAGCTCCCAGCGTGCGTCGATCATCGCGCGCGCGAAGAGCTGGTCGCGGTCGGCCGCGCCGGGGCGGGTGCCCGACCTGGGCGTCTTCCACCAGTCGCTGTCCGGCTTGTCCATCAGGGTGCGCACGACCTCGAACCAGCGGTCGCCGCCGTCCGGCTGCGCCTGGTCGGCGTCACGCTGGCCGCACTCGCGGACCTTGGTGTCGTCGTCCACCGGGCCGGTGCTGTCGATCTTGTCGACCCACAGGCACTGCCCCTTGACGCGCAGCTCCTTGGGGAGCTTGTTGCCGAAGGCGAGCTTGAGGATGTTGCGCCACACGGAGTTGAAGTAGGCGGCCGCGGCGGAGTCGGCGTCCTGGGTGTAGTCCCAGCCCTCCAGCAGCTTCTGTGCCTCGCGGACGTCCGGGTCGTCCAGGTCGAGCTTCAGCAGCTTGGGCACCAGGAGCTTGGCGATCTCGCTGCTGTTGTCCAGCTGCATCTGCCGCATGTCCTCGGTGGAGATCTTGCCACCGTCCTTGATCTTGGACTCGATCAGGTCGGTGATGCGCTGGCTGCGGGTGCCGTAGCCCCAGTCGGCGGTGAGCGTGTACGGGTACGCGTCCTTGCCGACGACGGCCTGGTTGGCGGTGACGATGTAGCCGCGCGCGGGGTCGTACTCGTGGGGCAGCTCGTCCTGCTCGATGAAGCCGGTCCAGCGGTACTTCGATTCCCAGCCGGGCGCCGGGACGGAACCGTCGTCCGCGGCGGAGCGCGTGGGGATCTTCCCGGGCAGCGTGTAGCCGATGTGGTTGTCCGTGTCGGCGTAGACCAGGTTCTGCGAGGGCACGTCGAACAGGGCCGCCGCCGAGCGGAACCCGCTCCAGTCCGTCGCCTTGTCAAGGGCGAACACCGCGTCCATCGTGGTGCCCGCGTCGAGCGCGGTCCACCGCAGGGCGATGCCGTAGCCGTCGCCGCGGTCGGGTGCGGCGGTGTTGACGGCCGCCTTCCTGCCGACCTGGACGAGTTCGTCGGCACGGTCGGACAGCAGCGGCATGCCGTCCTGGGTCTGCCGGACGACGATCGTCTTGGACTTGCCGCCGGCGACCTGGATGGTCTCCTCGCGGGTCTTGAAGGGCCGGACCTTGCCGTCGTACAGGTAGCCGTTCGCGGTCACCTTCTCCAGGTACAGGTCGGTGACGTCGACGCCGGAGTTGGTCAGGCCCCAGGCGATCTTCGCGTTGTGGCCGATGATCACACCGGGCATGCCGGCAAAGGTGTAGCCGGCGACGTCGTACTGGCACTTGCCGGACACGGTCCGGCAGTGCAGGCCCATCTGGTACCAGACGGACGGCAGGGACGCCGACAGGTGCGGGTCGTTGGCGAGGAGGGGCTTCTTGCTGACGGTGTACTTCCCGGCGACGACCCAGGAGTTCGAACCGATGCCCTGGCCGTTCACGCCGACGGCCGCGGGGACGTTGTCCAGGACGTTGTAGAGGCCCCCCAGCTGGCTCGTGAGACCCGAACCGCTCGCACCCGTGGTGGTGGAGCCGCCGGCCGTGCCCGCCGTGCCCTGGGAGGCGCCCGCCGAGCCGCCGGAGGTGCCGGTGGCACCCGTGGTGCCGGAGGTGCCTGCCGTACCGGTCGTACCGGTGGTGCCGGTCGTGCCCGGGGTGCCGGTCGCACCGGTCGTCCCTGCCGAGCCCGGGGTCTGCGAGGTGCCCGTCGCGCCGCCCTGCCGGAAGCTCTTGCTCAGCTCGTCGTACTGGCCTTCCTGCACTATCGGCTTGTGGCGGCCGTAGGGGTACCGCGGGTACAGCTCCTGGATCTGCTGCGGGCCGAGGCGGCTCGTCATCAGGGCCCGGTCGATCTCGTCCTGCATGTTGCCGCGCAGGTCCCAGGCCATCGCCTTCAGCCACGCGACGGAATCGACCGGGGTCCACTTCTCCGGCTTGTAGTCGTTGGTGAGGCCCAGGGCCGCGTACTCCAGGGAGAGGTCGGCGCCGTCCTTGCCCTGGAGGTAGGCGTTGACCCCCTCGGCGTAGGCCCGGAGGTACTTCTTCGCGTCGGGCGACAGCTTGGTGTCGTACTCCCGCTGGGCGATCCGGTGCCAGCCGAGGGTGCGCAGGAACTCGTCGTTCTCGACCTGGCTCTTGCCGAACATCTCCGACAGGCGGCCGGAGGTCATGTGCCGGCGGACGTCCATCTCGTAGAACCGGTCCTGCGCCTGGACATAGCCCTGCGCCATGAACAGGTCCTCGTCGGAGGAGGCGTAGACCTGCGGGATGCCGTTGCCGTCCCGCCTGACGTCGACCGGCCCGGACAGGCCGTCGAGCCTGATCGAACCCGTGGTCTGCGGGAAGGAGGCACGGACGGTGCTGATCGACCAGTACGCCCCAAAGGCGATGCCTCCGATGACGGCCAGAACCAGCACGAGCACGACGAGTCGGGCTTTGCGCCCCTTCTTCCTGCCGGACTTGGCGGGCTTGTCACCCGTGGTGGCGGTGGTGTTGGGGGGCATCGCTGTCCTTGCTGTCCTAACGCGAGCGGCAGGTCGGGCTGTGACTTTGAATGAGCGCTGGAGCAACCATAGGCGCAGGGCCCTGTGCCGCTTGACGCGGAGTCGGGAACCGGCGTGCACGAGCGTTCGATCTTGCCTTGTGGAACGTCAAGAAAGCGTCAAGAGTTAGGTAAGGTAACGAAGTAACCGGACATCTCGGAGGAGGAACGCCCGCTGACTGTTCACCACCTCAACCAGCTCCTGCTCGTCTGCTCCGTCGTCCTGCTGGTCGCCGTCGCGGCCGTCCGGATCTCCTCGCGCAGCGGGCTCCCCAGCCTGCTCGTGTACCTGGGCATCGGCGTCCTCATGGGCCAGGACGGCATCGGCGGCATCCACTTCAACAGCGCCGAGGTGACCCAGGTCATGGGGTACGCGGCCCTGGTCGTGATCCTCGCCGAGGGCGGCCTGGGCACGAAGTGGAAGGAGGTCCGGCCAGTCCTGCCGTCCGCCTCCGTCCTGGCGACGGCGGGAGTCGCGGTCAGTGTGGGGGTCACCGCGGCGGGCGCGCACTACCTGGTCGGGCTGGAGTGGCGGCAGGCGCTCATCATCGGGGCGGTGGTGTCGTCGACCGACGCGGCGGCGGTCTTCTCCGTACTGCGGCGCCTCCCGCTCCCCGCGCGCGTGACGGGCACGCTGGAGGCGGAGTCCGGCTTCAACGACGCCCCGGTGGTCATCCTGGTCGTCGCCTTCTCCACCGCCGGCCCGGTCGACCACTGGTACGTGCTGCTGGGCGAGATAGCCCTGGAGCTGGCCATCGGCGCGGCCCTGGGACTCGCGGTGGGCTGGTTCGGCTCCTGGGGTCTCAAGCACGTGGCCCTGCCCGCCTCCGGCCTCTACCCGATCGCCGTGCTGGCGATCGCCGTGACGGCGTACGCCGCCGGCGCCCTGGCGCACGGCAGCGGCTTCCTGGCCGTCTACCTGGCCTCCATGGTGCTCGGCAACGCCAAGCTCCCCCACTGGCCCGCCACGCGCGGCTTCGCCGAGGGGCTCGGCTGGATCGCCCAGATCGGCATGTTCGTCCTGCTCGGCCTGCTGGTCACCCCGCACGAGCTGGGCGACGACGTCTGGCCCGCGCTGGTCATCGGGCTGGTCCTGACCATGGTGGCCCGGCCGCTGAGCGTGGTGTCCAGCCTCGCCCCGTTCCGGGTGCCGTGGCAGGAACAGGTCCTGATGTCGTGGGCCGGACTGCGGGGCGCCGTGCCCGTCATCCTGGCGACCATCCCCATGGTGAACGGGGTCACCGGCAGCCGCCGCATCTTCAACATCGTCTTCGTGCTGGTCGTCGTCTACACCCTCGTCCAGGGACCGACCCTGCCGTGGCTGGCGCGCACCCTGCGCCTGGGCGAGCAGGGCGAGGCCTCCGACCTCGGCATCGAGTCGGCGCCCCTGGAGCGACTGCGCGGACACCTGCTGTCCGTCTCGATCCCCGAGGGCTCACGGATGCACGGCGTGGAGGTCAACGAGCTCCGGCTGCCGGCCGGTGCCGCCGTCACGCTCGTCGTGCGCGCGGAGCAGTCGTTCGTGCCGCTGCCCACGACGGTGCTCCGGCGGGGCGACGAGCTGCTGGTCGTCGCCACCGACCCGGTCCGTGACGCGGCGGAACGCCGGCTGCGCGCGGTCGCCCGCGGCGGCAAGCTGGCCAGCTGGCTGGGCACCGGCGGATCGGACGGCGGGCGGTGAGCGCGCGGCCGGGCGGGAGCACGCTCCTCGCGTGAGGACCGTCCGCGCGCCGGGCGCGCAGCGTTACGGCTGCGTTTCGTACGATTCACACCCACGTCATTCACAGGCGAACAGGCACGACGGTGCTCCTTTTCACAGGGGCGCGAGGCCATGATCCCTGTACGATAAAGGCGCACTGATCGAACCAACTCTGCCTGATGCAGAGCTGGCGCGACCGTATGGCGGCCGGAAACGCCCTCTCGCAGAGGCCCCGGTATCTACCGCAGTTCCGCGCAAGAGGACAGCTCTCGGCGCCCCCCGCACGGGCGCGCTACCAGGCGGAAGAAAGGCACGGGCCGTGGAGTCCACGGTCACCAACGAGCCGGCGGAGAACCCGCAGGCGTCGCCCCGCCCGGGATACGGACAGCTGCTGCGCACCCGCGGCGCCTGGACGTTCCTGGTCCCCGGCTTCGCGGCGCGTCAGCCGTTCGCGATGCTCACCATCTCCATCGTGCTGCTCGTGCAGCACACCACCGCCTCGTACGGCGCGGCGGGCGCCGTCGCGGCCGCCACCGGCGTCTCCATGGCGTTGTTCGCGCCCTACAGCGGCCGTCTGGCGGACCGCTACGGACAGCGTGCCGTGCTGGTCCCCGGCGTCCTGGTGCACACGCTCGCCGGCCTGACGCTGACGGCGCTCGCCCTGGGGCACGCCCCCCTGTGGGCCCTGTTCCTCGCGGCCGTCCCGACGGGCGCCTCCGTGCCGCAGGTCGGCCCGATGGTGCGGGCCCGCTGGGGCGTGAAGCTCCAGGGCTCGCCCCTGATGACCACCGCGGCGGCGTTCGAGTCGGTCACGGACGAGCTGACCTTCGTGTTCGGCCCCCTGCTGGCGACCGCCCTGTGCACGGCCGTGACGCCGGCGGCGGGCCTGGTCACGGAGGCCGCGCTGACCCTCGTCGGCGGCCTGCTGTTCGCCGCGCGGAAGAGCACGCAGCCGCCGGTGACCGGCGGCGACGGGCACGCGCGCGTGCAGCACGTCTCCGCTCTCCGCATCCCCGGCGTACGCGTGCTGGTCGTGACCTTCCTGGGAATCGGCTCGGTCTTCGGCGGCATGCAGGTGTCGCTCGCGGCGTTCACCGAGTCGATCGGCGAGCCCGGACTGAACGGCGTCCTCTACGGCACCTTCGCCGCCGGGAACATGCTGTCCGGCATCGTCTGCGGCGCGATCGCCTGGAAGGCGGCACCCCACAAGCGCCTGGTCGTCGGCTACACGGCGCTCGCCCTGGCCGCGTCCGCCCTGTGGACGGCACACTCGGTGCTGCTGCTCGCCGCGCTCGGCCTGCTGGTCGGCATGTGCATCGCGCCGTCGCTGATCACGGGCTACACGCTGGTCGAGGGCCTGGTCCCGGCCGGTGCCCGCACGGAGGCCTTCACGTGGCTGACCGGCGCGGTGGCGCTCGGCCAGGCCGCCGCCGTGACGGTCGCCGGACAGCTGGAGGACCGGCTGTGGGAAGGCGCGGGATTCCTGGTGCCCATGGCCGGCACCGTGCTCGCGCTGATCACCCTGCTGGCGCTGCGCTCCCGGCTGGTCGCGCGGCCCCGGAACCGCACGGTCGCGCGTGGCGTCGGTCACCGCGTGCCGGTCACGGTGGACTGATCCCCGGGAATACGTCACTATGGACCGTCGTTAGCACTCATCGAGTGAGAGTGCCAGGAGGAAGACAGTGCCGACCTACCAGTACCAGTGCACCGAGTGCGGCGATGGCCTCGAGGCGGTGCAGAAGTTCACCGATGACGCCCTGACCGAGTGCCCCAGCTGCCAGGGCCGCCTGAAGAAGGTCTTCTCCGCGGTCGGCATCGTCTTCAAGGGCTCCGGCTTCTACCGCAACGACTCGCGGGGCTCCACGTCGAGCAGCACGCCGGCGTCCAAGCCGTCGTCGGGCTCGTCGTCCGACTCGAAGGCGTCCTCGTCGACGACCTCGTCCTCGGGCTCGGCCTCGTCGGGTTCCGGCTCCTCCAGCAGCAGCTCCGCCGCCTGAGACCTCTCATCACCCGGGCCCCGCCGTCCTGCGACGGCGGGGTCTTCGGCGCTCTCCGGCACCGGCTCCCCCACGGATCCGCCGCCAGCTAGTGTGCTGGTCATGGCGAACGCAGAGATCGGTGTAATCGGCGGCTCGGGCTTCTACTCGTTCCTCGAGGACGTGACCGAGGTCCAGGTCGACACCCCCTACGGGGCGCCCAGCGACTCCCTCTTCCTCGGCGAGATCGCCGGCCGGCGGGTCGCCTTCCTGCCCCGGCACGGCCGGGGTCACCACCTGCCGCCGCACCGCATCAACTACCGCGCCAACCTGTGGGCCCTGCGCTCGGTGGGCGTCCGGCAGGTTCTCGCCCCCTGCGCGGTGGGCGGCCTGCGCCCCGAGTACGGCCCCGGCACCCTGCTCGTCCCGGACCAGTTCGTGGACCGTACGAAGTCCAGGGCGCAGACCTACTTCGACGGGCTGCCGCTGCCCGACGGCACCGTGCCGAACGTCGTGCACGTGTCCATGGCCGACCCGTACTGCCCCACCGGGCGCGCGGTGGCGCTGAAGGCGGCACGTGGACGGGACTGGGAGCCGGTGGACGGCGGCACGCTGGTCGTGGTCGAGGGGCCGCGGTTCTCCACGCGTGCGGAATCGTTGTGGCACCAGGCACAGGGCTGGTCGGTGGTGGGCATGACGGGTCACCCCGAGGCGGCGCTCGCCCGGGAACTGGAGCTGTGCTACACGTCGCTGACCCTGGTCACCGACCTCGACGCTGGGGCCGAGACCGGCGAGGGCGTCTCGCACGAGGAGGTGCTGCGGGTGTTCGCGGCCAACGTCGACCGGCTGCGCGGCGTCCTGTTCGACGCGGTGGCGGGGCTGCCGGACACCGGGGCGCGGGACTGCCTGTGCCTGAACGGGCTCGGCGGGATGGACCCGGGGTTCGAGCTGCCGTGACGCGCCGGGGACGGGCGGGGCCCGGCGCCGTGCGGAACTGCCCCTTCGAGTGAGCGAGTTGTCCACAATCAGCTGGTGATCCACCGCCTCCGACGGGATCCGCCGCAAGGCCTCATCGTGGCAGGGCAAGCCGAATTCCTCGTCGCAGGCGGTGATCCCCATGCCCCCGTCCGTCCCGTCCCCGTCCGTCCCGTCCCCGTCCGTCCCGTCCCCGCCCTCGGACTCGCGCTCCTCTCCTTCCCGCCCACCCGCTCGCGCCGCGCTGCCGGCTCGGCTCCGGCCTCCGCGGCCACTGGGCACGGACGCCCCGGCGACCCGCGAGGTGCCCGCCTTCGATCCGGTGCGCGTGCGCGGCGGGCGGTATCAGCTGCAACGGCTCGTGCGGCACCGCGGGCGGGCCGTCGCGGCCGGGCTCGCGGTGACCGCGGCGGCACTCGTCGCCGCCGGACCCCGGACCGGGCCGGAACCGCACGGCGCCGACCGCGCAGGCGGCCACCGGCCGGCGGAACGCGCACGACCGCACACGGCGGTGGAAGTGGTGGCGGCGCCGGTGCGGATCGCCGACGCCGCCACGGTGGGGCTGCTTCGGCCCGGTGACCATGTCGACGTCATCGCCGCGCAGGACCCGTCGGCCGGGGGTGGCGCGCGAGTGCTCGCGCGCGGTGTGCGGGTGACGAAGGTGCCGGAGCCGCTGGACGGTACGGCCGGGAGCGGGGCCCTGGTCGTGCTGGCGGCGCCGCGGGCCACGGCGGCACGGCTGGTCGGCGCGAGCGCGACGGCCCGCCTGGCGGTGACACTGTGCTGACCACGCTCGCCCGCGCGCTCGGCGGCCTGCTGTCGCGGGCATCGATCACGCTACGGGACTGGACACCGTGGCCGCACCGTGCCGTAGGTTGCGGAGCGTTTCGTTCCACACCCTGTGCATGCGAGGAGAGTCCCCCAGGTGAGCGCGAAGAAGGTACCGAGCGTCTGGCACGGCTTCAAGGCCTTCCTGATGCGCGGCAACGTCGTCGATCTGGCAGTGGCGGTGGTGATCGGCGCGGCCTTCACGAACATCGTCAACGCGGTGGTGAAGGGAATCATCAACCCGCTGGTCGGAGCGATCGGCACCCAGAATCTCGACAACTACAGCTCCTGCCTGAAAGCTCCCTGCGAGGTGAGCGCGAACGGCACGGTCAAGAGCGGCGTGCCGATCCTGTGGGGCTCGGTCCTCGGAGCCACGCTCACCTTCGTGGCAACCGCCGCGGTCGTGTACTTCCTGATGGTGCTGCCCATGTCGAAGTACCTCGCGCGGCAGGCGGCCCGCAGGTCGGCACGGGAGGGCACGAAGGAGGTCGTGCAGGTGAGCGAGCTGGAGGTGCTCGAGGAGATCCGCGACGCGCTGGTGGCGCAGCGCGGCCCCGGGAACCACGAGCGCTAGCGGTCCGCCCGCGGCCGGCTCAGATGTGGTGGGGCGGCTTCTCGTCGAGGAAGCGCTTCAGGTCGGCGGCGCTGTCACCGTCCGCACGCTCGCCCCACCCGCGGTCGGTGTCGTCCGAGGACTGCTGCTCCAGCGGGTCGTCGAAGACCAGCGCGGGCTTCGGGTCACGCGGCGCGGGTTCGGGGGCGGTGCTCATGCCACCAGGGTACGGCTCCCGCCGGAACGGCCCGGCGCCCGTACTCCCGCCGTCACGTCCCGCGTGGGGCTCCCGTCGGGACGATCCGGGGCGGTGCCCGCGCCGGCCACCCGTCTCCGTGTGCGGGCGTTGCGCGCGCCACCGTCCGGGCCGGCCGGGGTCCTTCGTTCGGATCAGGCCGGGTCGGCCCGGCCTGATCCGAACGAACAAGCCTGAGTCCTCTGCGCGAAGTGGCTGGGCCAGACTGGCGTCCATGACAGCTGACGCACTGACCGATGTCGCCGGGCTGCGGGTGGGGCACGCGACCCGCACCGGTGGCGGCTGGCTCACCGGCACCACGGTCGTCCTCGCCCCCGAAGGCGGTGCCGTCGCCGCCGTGGACGTGCGCGGTGGCGGCCCCGGCACCAAGGAGACCGACGCGCTCGACCCGCGCAACGTGGTGCGGAAGGTCGACGCCGTCGTGCTGACCGGAGGCAGCGCGTACGGGCTCGACGCGGCCTCCGGGGTGATGGCCTGGCTGGAGGAGCAGCGGCGCGGGGTGCCGGTGGGGACGGATCCGGCACACGTCGTACCGGTGGTGCCCGCCGCGTGCGTCTTCGACCTGGGGCGCGGCGGTGACTTCCGGGCGCGTCCGGACGCGGCGACGGGGCGGGCGGCGGTGGAGGCCGCGGCGGCCCGTCCGCCCGGCGCCCGGGTGCCGCAAGGGTGCGTGGGCGCCGGCACGGGCGCCGTGGCGGGACGCCTCAAGGGCGGGGTGGGCACCGCGAGCACGGTGCTCGGCTCGGGCATCACGGTGGCGGCCCTGGTGGTGGCGAACGCGGCCGGGTCGGTCGTGGACCCCGAGACGGGCGTGCTGTACGGGGAGTTGTTCGAGGGACGGGTGGCGTATCCGGAGCGGCGCGTGCACGAGGCCGCGCGCCGGCGTCTCGACGAGGCCGCCGACCGGAACGGACCGGCGCCGCTCAACACGACACTGGCGGTGGTCGCGACGGACGCGGACCTCTCCAAGGCCCAGGCGCAGAAGCTGGCGGGTACGGCGCACGACGGGATCGCGCGCGCGGTGCGGCCGGTGCACCTCCTGCACGACGGGGACACGGTGTTCGCGCTGGCGACCGGCGCTCGCGCGCTCGGCACGCATCCCCTGGCGCTCAACGACATCCTGGCCGCCGGTGCGGATCTGGTGACGCGCGCGATCGTACGGGCCGTGCGCGCCGCCGGGTCGGTCGACGGACCGGGAGGGGTGTGGCCCTCGTACGGGGAGCTGTACGGGCAGGGGTAGGACGCGGGCGGCTGCCGCACGGGGGGCTGCCGCCCGCGGTGCGCGAAGGGCCCGGCCGGGGCGGGCGGGAGGGGTGCGCGGCCGTCGGCGGTGCTTTGTCGCGGTTCTGTCACGTGATGGCGTTCATGCAGGCCGGAGGGAACCTTGACCGGCGCCCGCTCCCTCTTTCCTCACGCACTGGAACGGACCACGCACATCACATGAACTGGAGCAGCCCGTGACAACGCCGGACATTGCAGCGCGGCGCGCACTCGGGGCCTGTGCCGCCCTGATGGTCGGCGCCCTCACCCTGACCGCCTGCGGTGGCAGCGCCGACGGCGGCAACGACGACGGCAAGGGCGCCAAGGGCTCCCCGAGGACGTCGACGGCGGAGATAGCGATATCCGCCAAGGACGGCTCGACCGGCGCGTCCATCAACGCCACCGGGGTGAAGGTCGACGACGGCAGGCTGACCGAGGTGAAGATGACCGTGGCCGGGTCGGGGCAGACCGTGCCGGGGGCGATATCCGCGGACGGCCGCAGCTGGAAGCCGAAGGAGCACCTGGAGCGCGGGACGAAGTACGAGATAGCCGCGACCGCGAAGGACGCCCGGGGCCGTACGGCGGCGGCGAACTCCATCTTCACCACCGTCACCTCGTCGAACAGCTTCATCGGCACCTACACGCCGGACAACGGCACGACGGTCGGGGTGGGCATGCCGGTGTCGTTCACGTTCGACAAGGCGATCACCGACAAGAAGGCCGTGCAGTCGCACATCGCCGTGAACTCCAGCAGCGGTCAGCAGGTGGTCGGGCACTGGTTCGGGGACCGGCGCCTGGACTTCCGGCCGCAGGAGTACTGGAAGGCCGGGTCCAAGGTCACGATGAAGGTCGACCTGGACGGGGTCGAGGGCGCGAAGGGCGTCTACGGGGTGCAGAAGAAGAACGTCTCCTTCACGGTCGGGCGGTCGCAGGTCTCCACGGTCGACGCCGGCACGCAGACCATGACGGTGGTGCGGGACGGCAGGACCTTCAGGTCGGTGCCGATATCGGCGGGCAGCGCGCAGCACACGACGTACAACGGGCAGATGGTGATCTCCGAGAAGTTCGTGCAGACCCGCATGAACGGCTCGACGGTCGGGTTCGGCGGGGAGTACGACATCGCGGACGTCCCGCACGCCATGCGACTGACGTCGTCGGGGACGTTCATCCACGGCAACTACTGGTACAACAAGGGCAACCCGCCCTTCGGCCGGGAGGGCACCAGCCACGGCTGCGTCGGGCTCGCGGACGTGCAGGGGGCGCAGGGCGCCACGTCGGCCAAGTGGTTCTACGACAACACGCTCGTCGGGGATGTCGTGATCGTCAAGAACTCCCCGGACGCGACGGTCGCCCCCGACAACGGCCTCAACGGCTGGAACATGTCGTGGAGCGCCTGGACCGCCGGAAGTGCCCTCTGAGCGGGGGGTTCTGACGCTACAGCGGGCCGCGCGGGAACATTCCGCGCGGCCCGCGCGTTTTCCCGGCGCACGTTTTCCCGGTTCCCGGGCATGATGTCCGACCGAGGGGCTACGGTATGCACCCACAAGGTGACATGCAGCAACGCCCGGGAGATGCCTTGAGCGTTCCGTACGAGACCGCAGCGTACGAACCAGCCGAGTCGCCCGAGTCTCCTGAGGAGCATCTCGCGCGACTCCTCGGTCGTGCCCTGAACAGCTTCGAGCTGCCCGACGAGGTGATACGGCGACTGGACTGCGCGCTGGCGCACGACAGTTCGCTGCACTCCGCGTACCACAGCGCGGGGCTGCACCGGGAGACGTACCGGCACACCTGGCTGCTCGCCGACGGCGCGGCGGTGACACTGTGGGAGCTGGTGCACAACCCCATGCCCGGCAGCGCCCCGGAACACGAGGTGTATGCCGACGAGGAAGAGCTGCAGGCCGCCACGGCACGGCTCGGGATGCCGCCGGACACACGGGAGTTCGAGCTGCCCGCGCTCATGCGGCTGTGGGCGGTTCCCGAGCCCCGGCACGTGTTCGCATCCGGTGACTCGGCGGACCACGCGCGCCGGCTGCTGCGCCGCGCGGAGAACGCCGACCGGCCCGGCGAGGAGACGGCGGCGCTCTTGGCGACGGCGACCGCGCACGAGATCACCCAGGCCTTCGGACGGCCGGGCCGGGCCGGCCGGGCGGGGCTGAGCTACACGCTGTACGAGCACGCCTTCCTGCTGCCGGACGGCGCCGAGATCTCCCTGTGGGAGGTCGAGCACACGGCGACCCCCGACGGGCGGCACATGTGCGAGGTGTACATGTCGGAGGGAGCGGCCCGGGAGGCGATGGAGAGGCGCGCGGCACGACAGGGGTAACGGCAGCGGCAGGGTCGCAGGGCGGTGCCGGTGACACGGCCGGTCGGGTCGCCTTCCCGTGCGCCGGGGGCGGGGGCGGGGCCTCGCGGGCTCCGCTCACGGGTCAGCCGCCGGCGAGCTGCCGTACCAGGCCGGCGAACGCGTCCTGTTCCGCGGGGGTCAGCTCGACGGACTCCAGCGGCGGGCCGACCCGGGTCTGACGCGGCAGCGCCGGGAGCCGCGCGGCCCGGCGCCGGGCGGTGGCCTGGGGACCGGTACGGCGCAGCAGGCGGAGCAGACGCACCAGGACGACGGCCCAGGCGACGGCCGCCACCGCGAGGACGGCCACGCCGATCAGCTGGAGGGTCGGGGCGTGGTCAGGCATGCAACCCAGTACACACCACGGTCCGGGACTTCGGGCCCGGACCGTGACGTATCTCGCAGGTGCCGTGAACAACTCACAGCGAACTAAAGGGACAAGGCGCCTCGCGGGATGGCGCGGCGGTCAGGCCGCTATCGGCTGCCTGGTCCCCTCCGGTGCGGTGGCCGGCTCCGCCGTGGGGTCGGCGGCCGGGGACTCGGGGGCCTGCTTGCGCATGCCCTTCAGGACGACCACCAGGGCCGTGGAGACGCAGACGCCGGCGGCGACGGCCACCAGGTACAGGAACGGGTTGCCGATCAGCGGGACCACGAAGATGCCGCCGTGCGGGGCCCGCAGAGTCGCGCCGAAGGCCATCGACAGGGCGCCGGTGAGCGCACCACCCACCATGGCGGACGGGATGACCCGCAGCGGGTCGGCCGCCGCGAACGGGATCGCGCCCTCGGAGATGAACGACGCGCCCAGGACCCAGGCGGCCTTGCCGTTCTCGCGCTCGGTCCGGGTGAACAGCCTGCCGCGCACGGTGGTGGCCAGGGCCATCGCCAGCGGCGGGACCATGCCGGCCGCCATGACCGCGGCCATGATCTGCATGGCGGAGGCGCTGGGGTTGGCGACGGCGATTCCGGCGGTGGCGAAGGTGTAGGCGACCTTGTTGACCGGGCCGCCCAGGTCGAAGCACATCATCAGGCCGAGCAGGGCGCCGAGCAGGACGGCGTTGGTGCCGGTGAGGCCGCCCAGCCAGTCGGTGAGGGCCTTCTGGGCCGTCGCGATGGGCTTGCCGATCACGACGAACATCAGGAAGCCGACGATCGCCGTGGAGATCAGCGGGATCACCACCACCGGCATGATGCCGCGCAGCGCCGCCGGTACGTCGAACCTCTGGATCGCCATCACCACGCCACCGGCGAGGAGACCGGCCGCCAGACCGCCCAGGAAGCCGGCGTTGATGGTCGAGGCGATCATGCCGCCGACGAAGCCGGGAACCAGGCCGGGGCGGTCCGCCATGCCGTAGGCGATGTAGCCGGCCAGGACCGGGACCAGGAAGCCGAAGGCCACGCCGCCGATCTGGAACAGGAGCGCACCCCAGCTGTCCGCCTGGCCCCACACGAAGTGGTCCATGACCGAGGGCGCGTTCTTGATGCCGTAGCCGCCGATCGCGAAGCCCAGGGCGATGAGGAGACCGCCCGCGGCGACGAACGGGACCATGTAGCTGACGCCGGACATCAGCCACTTGCGGAGCTTGCTGCCGTATCCCTCGGTGGAGTCGCCCGCGCGCTCGACCGGCGTGCCGGACGACGCGTGCGCCGGGGCGCTCACCTCGCCGCGCGCCGCCTTCTCGCGCGCCTCCGCGATGAGTTCGGCGGGACGGTTGATGCCCGCCTTCACTCCCACGTCGACGGTCGGCTTGCCCGCGAAGCGGTCCTTGTCGCGTACGGGGACGTCGTGCGCGAAGATCACGCCGTCGGCCGCCGCGATCACCGCCGGGTCGAGCCGGGTGAAGCCGGCCGAGCCCTGCGTCTCGACGACCAGCTCCACGCCCGCCGCCCGGCCCGCGTTCTCCAGTGACTCGGCCGCCATGTAGGTGTGGGCGATACCGGTGGGGCAGGAGGTGACGGCCACGACACGGAAGGGACGATCGCCGGAACCGGTACCGGTGGCCGTGGGCGGGGTGGGCGCCGCGTTCGTGCCCGCTGCGGCGTCGGCGGAGGCCGCCGCCGGCGCCGCAGCGGTGTCTGTGGAGTCGCCCGTGGCGCCGGGAGCGGCGCCCTGAGCAACGCCGTGACCGGTGTCCTCACCGGTGCTCTCGGCGCTGTGCGTGCCCGTGTCCACCGACGGCGCCTCGTCTCCGCGGATCAGCGCCGCGGCCGTCTCCGCGTCGCGCGCCGCCCGCAGCGCGGTGGTGAACTCGGCGTTCATCAGCTGACGGGCGAGGAAGGAGAGGATCGTCAGGTGGGCGTCGTCGGCTCCTGCGGGTGCCGCGATCAGGAAGATCAGGTCGGCCGGGCCGTCCGCGGCACCGAAGTCGACGCCGGCGGCGCTGCGGCCGAAGGCGAGGGACGGCTCGGTGACGTGGGTACTGCGGCAGTGCGGGATGCCTATGCCGCCGTCGAGGCCGGTCGGCATCTGGGCCTCGCGGGCGGCGACGTCGGCGAGGAAGCCCTCCAGGTCGGTCACCCGGCCCTGGGCGGCCATGCGCTGGGCGAGGGCACGGGCCGCCGCTTCTTTGGTGTCGGCGGACAGGTCCAGGTCGACCAGGTCCGCGGTGATCATGTCGCTCATCGCGGGCTCCTATGCACGCGTACCGCCCGGGGGAACGGGTGGGCGGTGGTGGGGGCGGGGGTGGTGTGGGGGGAGCGGGGAGAGGTGGTTGCGGGGAGGGGGGTCATGGCGCCGGCTCCGTCAGTTCGCGGTCGAGGGGGATGTCGGCCGTGACCGTCACCGCCGTCGGGTCCAGGTCGGCGGGGCCCGGCATCACACTGCCGGGGAGCCGGACGGCGGCGGCGCCGTGGGCGACGGCGGAGGCGAGGGCGTCGGGGCCGGTGCCGCCGGCGATGAGGAAACCGGCGAGGGAGGCGTCGCCGGCCCCGACGTTGCTGCGGACGGCGGACACGCGCGCGCTGGCGAACCAGGTGCCGGTGTCGGACACCAGGAGCTGGCCGTCGGCGCCCAGGCTCGCGAGCACGGCGCCCGCGCCCATCGCGCGCACCTCCTCGGCCGCCTTGAGGGCGTCGCCCACGGTCGCGAGGGGACGCGCGACCGCTTCCGCGAGTTCCTCGGCGTTCGGCTTCACCACGTCGGGCCGCGCGCGCAGCGCCTCCAGGAGCGCACGCCCGGAGGTGTCCAGGGCGATACGCGCGCCTCCGGCGTGCGCCCGCGTGACGACGTCGGCGTACCAGGAGGGGGTGAGTCCGCGGGGCAGGCTGCCGCAGCACGCGATCCAGTCGGCGTCGCGTGACTGGACGCGGACCGTCTCCAGGAGCAGTTCCTGTTCCGCCGCCGACAGGTCCGGCCCCGGTGCGTTGATCTTGGTGAGCACGCCGTTCTCCTCGGCGAGCGCGATGTTGGAGCGGGTGGCGCCGGCGACCGGGACCGGTGCGACCTCGATGCCCTGCGCGTCGAGCAGGTCGGCGACGAGCGCACCCGGTGCGCCCCCCAGGGGAAGGACCGCGACGGTGCGCCGGCCGGCGGCGGCGACGGCACGCGAGACGTTCACGCCCTTGCCGCCGGGGTCCATGCGTTCGCCGGTGGCACGGATGACCTCGCCGCGCTCCAGGGCGGGCACCTCGTAGGTGCGGTCGAGGGACGGGTTGGGGGTGACGGTGAGAATCATGCGCGCACTACTTCCGTGCCACCGCGCTCGATGACGGCGGTGTCTTCGGGGCTCAGCCCGCTGTCGGTGATCAGCAGATCCACGTCGCTCAGGCCCCCGAAGCGGGCGAAGTGCTCCTGGCCGTGCTTGGCGGAGTCGGCCAGCAGCACCACGCGCCGGGCGGCGGCGATCGCCGCGCGCTTGACCGCGGCCTCGGCGAGGTCGGGCGTGGTCAGGCCGTGCTCGGCGGAGAAGCCGTTGGCGGCGACGAACAGGACGTCGGCGCGGATCTCGCCGTACGCGCGGAGCGCCCAGGCGTCCACGGCGGCGCGCGTACGGTGCCGTACGCGCCCCCCGATGAGATGGAGCTGCAGGCCGGGGTGGTCCGCGAGGCGGGCCGCGATGGGCAGGGAGTGGGTGACGACGGTGAGGTCGGCCTCCAGCGGGAGGGCGGCGGCCAGGCGGGCGACCGTCGTCCCCGCGTCGAGGATCACCGTGCCCTCGGCCGGCAGTTCGGCGAGGGCGGCCTTGGCGATGCGGTCCTTCTCGTCGGCGGCCGTGGTCTCGCGCTCGGCGAGGTCCGGCTCGAAGTCGAGACGGCCGGCCGGGATGGCGCCGCCGTGCACCCGGCGGACGAGGCCGGCGCGGTCGAGGGCCTTCAGATCGCGGCGGATCGTCTCCGCGGTGACCTGGAACTCCTCGGCCAGCGACAGCACGTCGACCCGGCCGCCGTCACGGGCGAGCCGGAGGATCTCCTGCTGCCGCTCCGGTGCGTACACGTCCGTCTGCCTCCGCCTCGATGTCCGGCCACTCCCGATGTCATGCCCGAACGTGTGGTTTCAAGCCGAGACTACGCCCGACTTTCGAGGAAGTAAACAGATTCGGGCGTTGATCGGACGAAAATGGGCACGACCGGGTGTGAGTGGGCGTACGGACAGCACAAGGCCCGGCGTCTGTCCGGCGCCGGGCCTGTCGTCGTACGGGCGGGTGCCTCACCGGTCCGGTACGGGCGCGTGTCACCCGTTCGGTACGGGCGGGTGCCTCACCGGTGCGGTCCGCGGAGGGCGCCGCGGCGCCCGTGGTCACGGCACCAGTTCGGGCTCCGTCCCGGCCACCGGCGCTTCGTACCCCGCGCCGCCCTCCGCTGCTTCCGGCTCCGCTCCCTCCAGGTGCTGCGCCGGGCGCTTGGGGAGGGCGGACATCAGCAGGAAGATCGCGGCCATGATCCCGGCGACCCACCACAGAGCGTGCTGGAAGGCGTGCACGAAGGCCGGGCCGACCCGGTCCGCGGTCAGCCGGTCGTCGATCTCCCCGAAGAACACGACCGACACGAGGCCCAGTCCGAGCGCGTTGCCCATCTGCTGCACGGTGTTGATCAGCCCGGAGGCGGAACCGGCGTGCTCGCGCGGCACCTCCGAGAGCACCGCGTCCGTCAGCGGGGCGACGATCAGCCCCATGCCGGCGCCCATCACGACCAGCGGCAGGGCCATCTGCCAGGAGGCGATGGCGAGGCCGTAGTGGTGGGCCTCCCACAGGTAGACCAGCACGCCCGCGCCCATCAGCAGCGCACCCGCCTGGAGCACCATGCGGCCGAACCGCGGGACGAGCTGCTGCACCGACAGCCCGGCCGCCATCGACACGGCGATCGAGAACGGCACCCCGGTCAGGCCGGCCCGCAGCGGGCTCCAGCCGAGGCCGATCTGCATGTAGAGCGTCCAGACCAGGAAGAAGATGCCGAGCGCGACGCCGAATACGGTCTGTACGGCGATGCCGGCGGCGAAGCTCTTCACGCGGAACAGCGACAGCTCGATCAGCGGAGAGCCGTCCCGGGCCCCCTTGCGCCGCTCGTAGGCCACCAGCCCGGCGAAGACGACGAGCGCACCTGCCATGCACACGTACCCCCACAGCGGCCAGCCCAGCTCGCGCCCGCGGGTGAGCGGGTAGAGCAGCATCAGCAGGCCCAGCGTGACCAGGGCGACGCCGACGAGGTCCAGTTTCAGGGCCTTCGGCGCCCGCGACTCGGTGATGAAACGGCGGCCGAGGAGGAAGGAGACGACACCGACCGGCAGGTTGATGAGGAAGATGGGCCGCCACTCCAGGCCGAACAGGTTCCACTCCGTCAGCAGCGCGCCCAGCAGCGGGCCGGAGACCGCACCGAGACCGACGATCGCGCCGAACAGACCGAACACCTTGCCGCGTTCGTGGGCCGGGAAGGTGGCGTGCACGATCGACAGCACCTGCGGCACCATCAGCGCCGCCATGCCGCCCTGGAGGATGCGGGAGGCGACCAGCATCTCCGGGTTCACGGCGAAGCCGCACAGGGCGGAGGCGAGGGTGAAGCCGCCGACGCCGACGAGGAACAGCCGCTTGCGGCCGTGGATGTCGCCGAGCCGGCCGCCCGTGATGAGGCCGGCGGCGAACGCGAGGGCGTAGCCGGCGGTTATCCACTGGATCTGGCTGACCGAGGCGTGGGCGCTGCGCTGGATGGACGGGATGGCGATGTTGACGATCGTCACGTCGACCAGGTCCATGAAGGCCGCGGTCATGACGATGGCCAGGGCCAGCCAGCGGGTTCTGTCGGGCACCGCGGGCGTGCGTGGGCCTGTGGGGCGTGCGGCGCCGGTGGTGCCGGTCCCGGTGCCGGTGCCGCGGGTCTTCTCGGCGTTGCGGTCGATCGAGGTCATGCGAGCAGGCTAGGCCTCCAATAGGTCAGATCACGTCCTATTTCCACGGCATCCTGGCCTCATGACGACCGACACCCCGGCACGCCTGCTGCAGCTGCTCTCCCTCCTCCAGACCCCCCGCGAGTGGCCCGGCGGGGAGCTGGCCGAGCGGTTCGGGGTGTCCCGGCGTACCGTGCGGCGGGACGTCGACCGGCTGCGCGAACTGGGGTATCCGGTGCAGGCCACGAAGGGCGCGGACGGCGGGTACCGGCTGGTGGCGGGCAAGGCCATGCCGCCGCTGGTGCTGGACGACGAGGAGGCGGTCGCGATCGCCGTGGGGCTGCGGGCAGGCGCCGGGCACGCCGTGGAAGGGGTGGACGAGGCGTCCGTACGGGCCCTGGCCAAGCTGGAGCAGGTGCTGCCGGCCCGGCTGCGCCACCGGGTGTCCACGTTGCAGGCCGCGACGACGCTGTTGACCAGCGGGGACGGGCCGAGCATCGCGCCGGAGACGCTCACCGTGATGGCGTCGACCGTGGCGGGGCGGGAACGGCTGAGGTTCGCCTACCGCGACAAGGACGGCAGCGCGTCCCACCGGCTGACCGAACCGCACCGGCTGGTGTCCACCGGGCGGCGCTGGTACCTGGTCGCCTACGACCTCGACCGGGCCGACTGGCGCACGTTCCGGGTGGACCGGGTCAGCCGGCCGTTCTCGACCGGGGTCCGGTTCGCACCGAGGGAGTTGCCGACGGGGAGCGCCGCCGAGTATCTGCGGCAGTCCATCCACCGGCGCCAGGAGACGTACACGTTCGACGTGCGGTTCGCCGCGCCGGCGGAGCGGGTCTCCACGCGGATTCCGGCGTGGGCCGGGACACCCGAGGACGACGGCACGGGCGGCTGCGTCCTGCGCGGCACCACCGCCGATCCCGTCGAGTGGCTGGCGGTGCGGCTGGCCATGGTCGGGTGCGAGTTCACCGTGCGCGGCCCGGCAGCGCTCATGGACCGCGTACGGGAGCTGGGCGGACGCCTCAGCAGAGCCACGGACACGGCTCCGTAGGGCCCGTGGGCCCGGACCGGCTCGCTCCGGCCCCGCCCCGCGTCGCTACCGCGTCGTCCGCTTCTCCCCGCCCCAGCCGAAGTCCCGCACCGCCGCGAGGTGGCGCAGGGCCAGGGCCGCCGGGCCCTGCGGACCGCCGGGCGGGGCGGCCGTGGCGGCCCAGCACTCCACGGCCACACGGACGGCGGAACCGGCCACGGCCGCGGCGAACCGGAGATCCGCGGTGACCGCCCCCGGGTCCGCCGCGTACCCCGCGGGCTCCCCTGCGGGCAGCGCCGGGTCCCCGGCCGACGGTGCCCGGTGCGGGGCGGGCGGCACGGAGTCCCCGGTGCCCGCCCCAGCACCCACGGCAGGCTCCCCCGAGCCCGAAGTGCCCGGCGTCGGCTCGGCCGTCGTCCCCCGGGCCGGCGCCCGCCACGTCAGGATCTCCGCCAGCGCCCGCTCCGACGTCTGGCAGACCTCGGCCCACACCTTGCGCAGGGCCGGGCTCGTGTCGGCCAGGCGGATGAGGGTGCGGACCCATTCCCAGGACGCGGCCGAGACGCCGGCGCCGGGGGTGAGGGTGTTCCGGACGGCGTGTTCCAGGGCGCCCGGGAGGTCGAGGTCGGCCGGGGCCGTGCGGACCGCCTCGGTCCAGCGCTGGGCGCCGGCCGCGTAGAGCGGGGCCACCGCCTCCTCCTTGGTGGCGAAGTACCGGTAGAACGTGCGCGGTGCGACGCCGGCGGCCTGTGCGATGTCCTCCGCGCGGGTGGCGCGCAGACCCTGCCGGACGAAGAGGACTGCCGCCGCCCGGGCGATCTCCATCCGGGTCTCGGCCTTGCGTCGTTCGGTGAGCGACACCGGCGCGGAGGCGGAAAACGGCTGGTGGCCGGGGGTGGGGGTGGTGCTCATCCCGGCAGGCTATGCCCGTGTGACAGAATCTGCCATCCGGCGGTCCACCCCGGTGTTCAGGTCCGGGGTGGGCCGCCGTTCCAGTGCCCGGGCACCCGGCGCAGCCCTGACGAACGGGCGCCAGGCGGGGTGACCGCCCCTCGCTCGGCCCCGGACTCGCCCGCGGGGGCAAGGAGAAGCCGGGCTCCGGACGCCCGGGGGGGGGGAGGGCGCCGGAGCCCGGCGGGGAAGTCCCGGCGCCGGGGGGGGGATTGCGTCGGGACGTGGTTCACGTGGGTCCGGCCGGAGTCGGCCGGACGGTGCGGTGGGGGTGGGGAGTGCGGTCCTGAGGCCCGCTACAGGGCCCGCATGGGTTGTTCCCTCGCGCTCCGCGGTTGAAGCGATCGGACCACGCCATGTTTGCGCCGTCTTTCGCCACCGGGCGTGCGCGCCGCGCGGAAGCCGTACATCCGGTACGCCGTATTCGCCGTGACGGCGTACCGCCGGCACCCCACAGCGCCGTACGCCCGGCCCGCCGCGTACCGTCCGGCCACCGCCGGACGCCGTCCACGGACCGACATCGGCCGGGATGATCATCCCCGCGCCCGGTTCACGGACGAACACCGGTCACGGTGATCATCCCCGGGCCCGCGAGGCCACGCGCCCGCCACGCCTCCCCCGGCTCCGCTACGCCGCCGCGTCGAACCCCGTGTCGCGGGCCAGCTTCTTCAGTTCGAGGAGGGCGTGCTTCTCGATCTGGCGGATGCGCTCGCGGGTCAGACCGTGCTCCTTGCCGACCTCGGTCAGGGTGCGCTCACGGCCGTCATCGATGCCGTACCGCATCTTGATGATGGAGGCCGTGCGCTGGTCCAGACGGCCGATCAGGTCGTCGAGTTCCTCGCTGCGCAGCAGGGTCAGGACGGACTGCTCGGGGGAGACCGCCGAGGTGTCCTCCAGCAGGTCGCCGAACTGCGTCTCGCCCGCGTCGTCCACCGGCATGTTCAGGGAGACCGGGTCACGGGCCCAGTCGAGGACGTCGATGACGCGCTCCGGCGTCGAGCCCAGCTCCGCGGCGATCTCGGCCGGCTCCGGGTCGCGGCCGTTCTCGCGGTTGAACTCGCGCTGGACGCGGCGGATGCGGCCCAGCTCCTCCACGAGGTGGACGGGGAGCCGGATCGTGCGGGACTGGTCGGCTATGGAGCGGGTGATCGCCTGGCGGATCCACCAGGTGGCGTACGTCGAGAACTTGAAGCCCTTGCGGTAGTCGAACTTCTCGACGGCGCGGACCAGGCCGGCGTTGCCCTCCTGGATCAGGTCGAGCAGGGGGAGGCCACTGCGCGGGTAGCGCCGGGCGACGGCGACGACCAGGCGGAGGTTGGAGCGGATGAAGACGTCCTTGGCCCGCTCCCCCTCGGCGACCAGCGCCTCCAGCTCCTCGCGGGTGACGTCCGTCCTGGTCTCCTCGTAGCCGTCGAGGACCTGCCTCGCGAACACACCCGCCTCGATGGTCTGGGAGAGATCGACTTCCTTGGCGGCGTCGAGCAGCGGCGTGCGCGCGATCTCGTCGAGGTACATGCCGACCAGGTCGCGGTCTGCGATCTCGCCGCCATGAGCGCGAACACTGCTTGCCGAGTCGGCCGTCTCGCCGGTGGCGGACTTACGACGGGCGACGGCACGGGTTGCCATGCGTGCTCCCTTGCGGTGGTGGGCTGGCGGGTGGTTCTGGTGAACGCTCAGCACTCCGGGGACTGTCTGTGGGACTCTCTCCGAGTGCCCTGCATCCGTGGGAAACAACGACTGGAATCCGGACAGAATTCCCAACCCGTCCCCCGATTTTTCTGATCATGCAGTACCCTGTGCCACCACGTAGGGGGGCGAGATGCCGTCGGAGACCGCCGAGGTGCAGGTCAGGGCGGGGATCGAGACGGATCTCGAAAGCCTCACGGCGATCTACAACCACTACGTACGTGAGACGGCCATCACATTCGACACCGCGGTCCTCACTCCGGAGGAGCGCCGTCCCTGGCTGCTCTCCCACCCGGAAGACGGCCCGCACCGCCTGATGGTTGCCACGGCCGCGGACTCACAGCGGATTCTGGGGTACGCCACATCCGGCCCGCGCCGGCCGAAGCCGGCGTACCTGACGTCCGTGGAGACGTCGGTGTACGTCGCCCCCGAGTCCCCCGGAGGGGGCATCCCCAGCCGGCGCGGGATCGGCACGCTGCTCTACGACGCCCTGTTCGAGGCCCTCGCCGGGGAGGACGTGCACCGCGCCTACGCGGGCATCGCCCAGCCCAACGAGGCGTCCGTCCGGCTCCACGAGCGCTTCGGCTTCCGGCGCGTGGGCACCTTCCAGGAGGTCGGGCGCAAGTTCGGCCGCTACTGGGACGTGGCCTGGTACGAGAAGCGGCTGTAGTTCAGCCGAACTGCACAGACCGCTTCGCCATTCCCAGCCAGAACCCGTCGATCACGGACTTCGGCGCGTCCAGCTCGCCGCCCGCCTCCGCCGCGCCCATGGTGACGAAGAGCGGGGCGAAGTGTTCGGTGCGCGGGTGGGCGTAGCGGCCGGCCGGGGCCTTGTCCAGGAAGTCGAGCAGGGCGTCCCAGTCGCGGGCCTCCAGCGCGCGCCGGCCCCAGTCGTCGAACTCGGAGGACCAGCTCGGCACGCCCGGGCCGGTGTACCGCAGGGCGGCGAGGTTGTGGGTGAAGAATCCGGAGCCGACGATCAGTACGCCCTCGTCGCGCAGCGGGGCGAGTCTGCGGCCGATGTCCATCAGGCGGACCGGGTCCAGGGTGGGCAGGGAGATCTGGAGGACGGGTACGTCGGCGGCCGGGTACATCTCGACGAGGGGGACGTAGGCGCCGTGGTCGAGGCCGCGGTCGGGGATGTCCTGGACGGGGGTGCCGGGGGCGCGCAGCAGCTTGCGGACGGAGTCGGCGAGCGCGGGGGCGCCGGGGGCGGCGTACCGCACCTGGTAGTAGTGCTCCGGGAAGCCCCAGAAGTCGTGGACCAGCGGGACGGTCTCGACCGCGCCGAGGGCGAGCGGGGCCTCCTCCCAGTGGGCGGAGACCATGAGGACGGCCCGGGGGCGGGGCAGCCCGGCGGACCAGGCGGCGAGCTGGCCGGGCCAGACGGGGTCGTCGGCGAGCGGCGGGGCGCCGTGGCTGAGGTACAGGGCGGGCATGCGCTCCTGGGTGGTGGCGGACATCGGCGGCTCCCGGTGGACCAGAGACTGCGGGTCTCGAGCAAGATACTTTAACTCTCAAGCTCGTAGGGCAGACCTTACGCCCGACTTGTTCAATTTTCAAGCAGCCTGCTCGTACAGTGGTCCCATGAACACGGCACCGGACACCGCCGCATCCCCCCGCTGGCTCACCGACGAGGAACAGCGCGTCTGGCGCGCGTACCTGCACGCCACCACCCTGCTGGAGGACCACCTCGACCGGCAGCTGCAGCGTGACGCGGGCATGCCGCACATCTACTACGGCCTCCTCGTCGGCCTCGCGGAGGCACCGCGCCGCCGGCTGCGGATGACCGAGCTGGCCATGCAGGCCAAGATCACGCGTTCCCGGCTCTCGCACGCGATCGCCCGGCTGGAGAAGAACGGCTGGGTACGGCGCGAGGACTGCCCGTCCGACAAGCGCGGCCAGTTCGCCGTGCTCACCGACGAGGGCCAGGAGGTGCTGCGGCGCACCGCGCCGGGCCATGTGACCGCCGTACGGCAGGCGCTGTTCGAACGGCTGACCCCGGAACAGCAGAAGGCCCTCGGCGAGATCATGAAGATCGTCGCCGAGGGCCTCCAGCCCGACGAAGCGGGTGCGGACCTGCCCTGGCTCCGCTGACCCGCACCCGGGTCAGCCCGGCGCCGCGGGCGCGGACCCGCCCCGACTCCGCCGGCTCACGTACCGAAGCGGAAGCGGGAGCGGACGGCGGGCCGTCAGTGGGCGATCACCGGCACCGGCAGCTCGTCCTCGGCGCCCTCGCCGGCGGCCACCATCGTGGTACCGGGACGACCCGCGTTGACGAAGGTGAAGGCGATCAGGGAGGCGAGGCCCAGGATGCCGACGGCGAACCAGATCGCCGTGCTGTAGCCGTGCACCATGCCCTGGAGCTTCACCAGCTCCTGCTGCGGCCGGGCCGAGGCACCGGCGATGTGGTCCCTGACGTACGAGGTGGTCGCCGAGGCGGCGATGGTGTTCAGCAGGGCGGTGCCGATCGCGCCGCCGACCTGCTGCGAGGTGTTGACCATCGCGGAGGCCACACCGGCGTCCCGGGCCTGGACACCCTGGGTGGCCAGGGACATCGCCGGCATGAACGCCGTACCCATGCCGAGACCGAGCAGCATGATCGCGGGCAGCAGCAGACCGGCGTACGAGGAGCCGATCTCCAGCTGGGTCAGCAGCAACATGCCGAGACCGGCGACCAGGAAGCCCGGGCCCATCAGCAGGCGGGCCGGGACGCGGGTCATCAGCCGGGTACCGATCTGGGTGGACCCGGTGATCATGCCGGCGACCATCGGCAGGAACGCGAAGCCGGTCTTGACCGGCGAGTAGCCCTTCACGATCTGCAGGTAGTAGGTCAGGAACAGGAACAGGCCGAACATGCCGATGATCGCGAGGCCGAGGGAGAGGTAGATCCCGCCGCGGTTGCGGTCGGTCACCACGCGCAGCGGCAGCAGCGGGGCCTTGACCCGGGCCTCGACGATCACGAACGTCACCAGCAGCACCACGGACGCGACGAACATGGCGACGGTCACGCTGTCACCCCAGCCGTCGGACGCGGCACGGGTGAAACCGTACACCAGGGCGACCAGGCCGAGCGTGGAGAGGATCACGCCGGGGATGTCGAGCGGGGAGCGGTTACGGCCGCCCTCCGGCTCCCGGATGACGAAGTAGGCGCCGGCCGCGGCCACGACGGCGAACGGGACGTTCACGAAGAAGGTCCAGCGCCAGTCCAGGTACTCGGTCAGGAAACCGCCCAGGATCAGGCCGACGGCACCGCCGCCACCCGCGATGGCGCCGTAGATGCCGAACGCCTTGGCGCGCTCCTTGGCGTCGGTGAACATCACCGCCAGCAGGGACAGCGCGGCCGGGGCGAGCAGCGCGCCGAAGGCACCCTGGAGGGCACGGGCGCCGAACATCAGCGTGCCGGTGGTGGCGGCACCGCCGAGCGCGGAGGCGGCGGCGAAACCGACGAGGCCCAGCACGAAGGCGCGCTTACGGCCCCACAGGTCGGCGATGCGGCCACCGAAGAGCAGCAGACCACCGAAGGCGAGGGCGTACGCCGTGACGACCCACTGCTTGTTGCCCTCGGATATGCCGAGGTCGTGCTGGGCGGAGGGCAGGGCGATGTTCACGATGGTGGCGTCCAGGACGACCATCAGCTGGGCGAGCGCGATGAAGACGAGCGCCTTCCAGCGGTTGGCGTCACCGCGCGGGGCGGTGAGGCCGGGAGCCCTGAGGGCTGTTTCTGACATGGGGATACCCACTTCGGGACTTCGTGACGGAAAAGACGGTGTGTAACGGAAAAATGACGAGAAAACGAAGACAGGAGCAGAGCAGCGGGAGAACAGTGGGTGCACGGCGGCCGGACGGTGACAGGGCCGCTGCCGTGTACGTGGTGGGTGGACTGTGGTCGGGGGCCGAACTGATCGGTCGGTCTGATCGGTCGGTCTGATCGGTCGGTCTGATCGGTCGGTCTGATCGGTCGGTCTGATCGCTGTTGGCGTCAGCAGGCGCGCAGCTCGGTGATGCTCACGGCCGAGCCCGGCAGGGCGGAGCGGGCGGGAGCCCGCAGGCCGTCCAGGAACAGCTGCAGGTGACGGTGGACGAAGCGGTCGCCACGGACGCAGTCCATGCCGGCCGGGGGCCGGCTCAACTGGGCCACGACGATCAGCAGATCGCCGACCCCCACGTCGGACCGGAGCTGCCCGGCCGCCTCGGCCCGGCCCATGACCTCCTCGACGAGCTGCTCGATGCGCCCGCGGGAGGCCTCCAGGTCGGGATGGTGCTGGTCGAAGGTGCTCGACACCATGGGGCACAGGGCACTGATCCGCTCGTCAGCGGCGGTGTGCACGAAGTGCTCCAGGGCGGCGAAGGCGTCCCCCGTCTCCGCGAGGGCCCGCTCGGCCGCCTCGGCCGTGCGGTCCATCACGGTGCAGACGACCTCGCGGACGAGGGCGTCCCGGTCGGGGAAGTTCCGGTACACCGTGGCGTTGCCGACGCCGGCCCGGCGGGCGATCTCGTCGAGCGGCACGTCCGGCCCGTGCTCGACGAACATCTCCTGGGCGGCGGTGACGATCCGCTCCCGGTTGCGCAGGGCGTCGGCGCGAGGCCGGGGCACCTTGCGCACGGTGGGGGCGGTCGTGGCCGTCACGGTGTACTCCTTGGGTTTCTGAGGCACGGGGCCTGAGTTGACGCGTGGTCGGTGCTCGAGTGAGTGCTCTTGTGTCGCTGTGTCGCTATGGCGCTGTTCGCTGTGTCACCGGTCGTCGGCTGCCGGGGCGGGGTGGTCGATCCGGGGAGCCGGTCCCCGTTTCGCTCCGACACAGGGCTAAACGGGGAGAGCGTCCCCGGTTATTTCCCGCTCCCCCGGAAAATTCCTGTGACCTGGGCCACACTCCCCCGCCCTCGAATTTCACCCCTGCGCGGACCGGCATTCCCACGATCGGCTCCGCCGGCGCGCGCCCGGCCTCCCGCCGCCCCAGGGTGAGCGCAAGGGTGCAGCCGGAGACCGGCGGCTGCCGTGGAGCGAAAGGTCCATGTATGCAGCCGCAGCCGCCCCGCCGCCGCATACGCCCGCGCCGTGTGACCGCCCTCGCCGTGGTGACCGTGCTGACCCTCGCGGTCAGCACATCGGCAGGGACCGGACATCTGACGGCGCCCACCGCCGCCGGGCCGGTCGGCCTGGCCCGCTCCTCCGCGCTCATACCGTGCATGGTCCACGGAGGCCTGGAGGTGCAGATGACCGAAGGCCTGCCCACCCCGCCCGGCTACTCCCGCTCAACCGGCACGGTCCGCGCCCTGACCCTGATGATCGACTTCCCCGACGCACCCGGCCAGGGCAGCGCCATGGACCGCTTCCACGAGTTCTTCCCACAGACCCAGGAATGGTTCCGCACCGCGTCGTACGGCCGTCTCGACTACCGCCCCGAGACCCCCGTCACCGACTGGCTGCGGATGCCGAAGACCTTCCGGGCGTACGGCATAGAGCGCGGCGCCCCCTTCGACCCCGGCTACCGGCGTCTGGTGCAGGACATCGTCGCCGCCGCCGATCCCACGGTCGACTTCCGCAGCTACGACCTGCTGAACGTGCTCGTCACCCCGAACGCCGGCCCGTCCGCCCTGGACACCGTGCTGTCCGTGACCTTCGCCGGGAACACCGACGCCCCGGTCGCCGACGGCGTCCGCGTCGCCAACGCGTCCTTCGTCTACTCCCGCCAGGACGACGGCTCCGGCTCCTACGCCCGCACCGGCTTCCGGGTGCTGCCGCACGAGAACGGCCACACCTTCGGCCTGCCCGACCTGTACACCCAGGAGGGCGGTGGCGCCGTCGGGCACTGGGACATCATGAGCGAGGACTGGGGCGCCGACAACGACCTGCTCGGCTGGCACAAGTGGAAACTGGGCTGGCTGGACGCCAACCAGGTCGGCTGCGCGGCGGCGCGGGGCAGCATCGAGTACACCCTGACACCGCTGTACAGAACGGGCGGCAGCAAACTGCTGCTGGTACCCGTCACCGCCCGCAGCGCCTACGCGCTGGAGATACGCGCTCAGGGCGGCAACGACGAGATGGTGTGCCGGCCGGGCCTGCTGATCTACAAGATCGACACCATGGTCGACACCGGCCGCGGCCCGGTCACCGTCTACGACAGCCACCGCTCCTCCGGCGGCTGCACCCGCAGCCCCAACGTCCACGTGGAACTCTCCGACGCCCCCTTCACGCCCGGCGAAAGCTTCAAGGACCCGCGCCACGGGATAACGGTGCGGGTCATGAGCAGGGACGAGGAAGGGAACTACCGGGTGCGGATAACGCGGGCGTGAGAGGGCCCCGGGCAGGACGGGAACACCGGCCGGCCGGGCCGGAGAGCGAGGTTCGCGGTTCACCGTAGGCCTGCGGTGTGCTGCGCCGGCTGACGGAGGCGGGCGGCACACTGAGCCCGAGCGCGCTGGAGCGGGCCACCGGCCTCGCCCGCTCCACGATGGCCCGGATCACCGGCACCCTCACCCACATGGGCTACGTCCGCCTGGACGGCCGGGACGTCGCCCTCACCCCCCGTGTGCCCCCCGTGTGATGGAGCTGGGCAACGCCTGTCTGGCCGCCCTGCGCCTGCCCGCACTGCTCGGCGCGCACGCCGACGCCCTCGCCGACGAACTCGACGAGTCGGTGTCGCTCGCGGTCGCCGACCCCGACAGGATCCGCCTCCTCCACCAGGCCACTCGCCGCCGCGCGATGTCCCTGAACCATCGTGGGCGCACGCCTGCCGGCCGCCGCGACCTCCTGGCGGACACAGGCGAACCTACGTCATCCGCGCTCACCGAGGTCCGGACCCGGGGGTGCGCCCTGGTCGGCGAGGAACCGGAGTCGGGCCTGCGCTCCATAGCCGTACCGGTACGGGACCGGACGGGCCGGGCGGTCGCCACGCTGAACGTGGCCACCCACACGGCCCGCCCCACCCTCGACGACTGCGTCCAGGACCTCCTCCCGGCCCTGCGTCCGACGGCCGACCGCATCCAGACAGACCTCCACACCGCCCCCCGCTTCGCCCACGTCCCGTCCTCCTGATCAACCAGCCCCACCCCGTCCCGCCCCGATCCGGTACCCTGTGGACCGAGCGCCCACCAGGACGCCCACCCACGCCTTCGTAGCTCAGGGGATAGAGCACCGCTCTCCTAAAGCGGGTGTCGCAGGTTCGAATCCTGCCGGGGGCACCAGGCAAAAGGCCCCGGACCCATCATGGTCCGGGGCCTTCGACATCAACGGTGTCGGTCACCCGCGATCAGGACGCTCTTCCGCAGCAGCCGGTCCATGTGGCTCATGGCCTCGCGCTGGGTGCCCTGGACGACGTGGGTGTAGACGTCCATGGTGATGCCGATCTGGCTGTGGCCGAAGATCTCCATCACGACGCGGGGAGCCACCCCGGCAGCGGTGAGGAGTGTGGCGCACCCGTGCCGGGCGTCGTGCAGCCGGATCACGCGGAGGCGGGCGGACTGGGCGGCGCGGGTGAAGGAGCGGGACCGCCCGTCGACGGCGGCTCTTCGGGTCGTCGTTGTGGAGGACGCCACGCCGAGGCATGGGCGTGGCTGCACGACCGCCGTGCGGAGACCGGACGAGCCCTACTGCGGGCGGAGCCCTGCACGGTGTCAGTCACACACGCCGGCACCCGCGTCACTTGGGCCATCCGACCCGTGACCTACCTACCCCTGGCCGCCTCGTACCTGAGTACGCGTGCGCGGGGCAATCGCACGATCCGGCGGGCGAGTTGAAGAAGGCGGGCTCGGGCGCGCACAACAACGACGACAGGGCCTCCGGAAACCGCTCGGAAATGGGGTCGCACCCCCGAGCTACCAGGAGGCCCTGCCTTCATGCGCGTAAGGCCGGAAGATCACCCGACCAGGAACTCCGTCCGACTTGCAGGTTCCGAGACCGGTTGAGATACGGCTTCTAACGTCCGACGGTGATTGCCCACCGGACGTTCGAGGGTGCGGTCACACTCACCGTTCCCTGCTGACGCGTGCGCTTCAGATCCAGTTGGTTATAGGTGCTGCTGACTTCCCCGGCAACGCATTCAAGCGGGAAACTCAATCCGACCGGTTTGACCTCGACAGTCAGCTTACCGTTGCCCTTGCAATTCACCAGGACTGCCAGGGGGCCGCCCTTGAGGCCGCCTTTGACGTCCATCTCCCGGTTGCCGCTGGCGTTCACCGCCTGAGCGACGACATCTCCGTCCGGCAGGGCAGGTGCCTTGGTCACGGATTCACCGGGTATGTGTTCGGCGCGATCAGGCCTTGGCGTCCGCGTCGAAGAGGACGACGAATGAGGCGAGGCTTTCGGGCCGGCGTCCGACGCCTTGCCATCGTCGCTGCTGCAGCCGACGGCAAGAACCGTGACAGCGGTCAACGTGGCTGCGGTTACCAGAGGGCTCAGCTTTCCCACAGGTACCACCCTATGCGGAAGGGCGAGTAACTGACGACGGTGCGCTCCGGTGTGGTGGTGCAGTTCTGGTGCAGCCAGTAGCTCTTGCCGGTGTGCTTGAGTCGCCAGACACCGTACGTCGCGTGGGTGGACTTGTGGGACGGTGTGTCCACCGCGATGGAGTTCCCCAGTTTGGCCGTCAGCTTGGCGGACACGGTTACCTGGTATTTGGCCTTGACCTTGGCAAGCAGCGTGCCCACCGATGTCTCCAGCTCGCCGGTGACGGCCACGCCTACCTCGCCGGTGACCTCCGACGTGAAAGTCGACTTGGCGGTCCTTGACGTCCCGTTGTAGTTCGAGTTGGTGGGGCCTACCGCCCGGTGGTACTTGCGGCCCTGCTTGGTGGGAATGTAGACGCCATGAGCCGGGGCGCAGTCGGCAGCAGCCGGCACATCCCCGGGAAGTGGCGGCCTGGCCTCAGACGCAGGTGCTTCGGGCTGCTTGTCTACCTCATCAGCAGGGACCTCGCTGACATCTTCCTCAGGCTGATCGGGCGGTGACGTGTTGATGAGGGAGTCATCGGCTTGTGTAGATGTCGAAGACGCAGTCGATGGCGCCTCATCCTCGGCCAGCGCAGGCCCAGCCACGGCCGTGCACAGCAGGAGCGCAGTCGCGGGAACAAACATGGTGCGACGTGCTGGGATTTTCACAGGACCGCCCATCCGGTGGGGACCGCTCTGGAGGCGATCGGATGGCCTGACCGTATGGCAGGGACATGCCGGAGGCGAAAGTTCCGTGGATCTTCTGAGGGAGAGCTGAGGTTGACGGGCGGGGGTTTCCTCGTTGGGAGTCAGGCATGCTCAGGTAGATGAGAGCAGTCAGCGGAAAAACCCTGGCCACTCCGGGCGCTCGCGATCTCACCAGAGCCACCACCCGACGGCTCGCCGCCGCGCTGTCCTGATTGCTGCTGGCCGGCATGCGCAGGGTGTGGTCGCCGAAGTCCGCGACCAGGTCCAGGCTCCCGCCGAGCGCCTCCACATCGCGTTGGACGACGTCCAGGGCGGCCCCTTTCGCCGTGTTCGACCTGGGAGACCCGAGCGATGCTGACTCCCGTCCGGGCCGCTACATCCAGAACGCCGGGGCCCTGCCATGGCTGCGTCCCGGAAAGCTGTCATCAAGTCCACCTCGAATGACATGGACGGGATCACGAGACACTAGCCAACGTCCGCCGCCGCGGGACGAGTACGGCGAGACCTCCACCAACCCCGGAGCGTGTGGCCCACCAGGGCGACCGCAACGGCAACAGCCGCGAACCGCACGGTGGTCCAGGTGCCCAGAACAACCTGACTCGGCCCGCGCGACTCCGTCTCCAGGCGCTTGGAAGTCTCATAAAAAGCCACCAGGGGAACAAGCAGCCGGAAGAACAGGCCGCCGAGGCCCGGTACTTGCGCGAGGTTCCCCAGGAGCCCGAGAGGTGCTCCGAAGACGAATGCCAGCACACCCCAGAGGGCGATTCCGGATGTTCCCGCGCCTGAGGAATCCAGTCCACCCAGGGAGGCCAGGTATCCCTTGGTCAGGTAGTAGGTCACGACACCGACAGCCAGCCCCAGAGGCGCGAGAACGATCGACTCGATCGTGGACCGGCGGAAATAACCCACCAGGAACGCGTAACAGGCCCACGGCCACCCACCGGTGAAAACGGCGCCCACGGCCACACCTGGACGGCCGGCCCAGTGCTCAGCGGTAGGTCCTGTCAGGCCCAGCAGTAAGCCGAGCCCGAGTGGCACCGCGAACGACGCGGCCCGAGCACCCCGAAAGTTCACTGTCTCCCCTTCCAGCCCTGATGTGACGTTGCTCCGGGCTCGTGTGCGCCCGGAGTAATGTCCCACCCGCGGGAGATGAACCCGCATCACAGTGGGCAGATCCGTGCGTCTCCTGCCGCTTCTCCCCCGCCTTGGCGCGAGCGTCAGCCTGCCCGCAGCCGGTGCCGGCGGCAGGGGCGCGATGTACAGGCAGGCGGCGGGACGGCACGGTCACGGTGGCTTCCGTCGTCGTCGTACAGGACTCACGGCGGGGCCGGGCCTTGTGTCGGACGTGGAGGACGCGGCCGTCGAGGTCGGCGCCCGACCAGTGAAGGCCGGCGATCTCCCTTCGGCGCGGACCCATGGCGGTGGCGGCACGGAGGCCGCGTACAGCGGGACGCCACGAGGAAGCCGGAGTGGGGCCACCGCGTGCCCTTCCGTGACCGAGGCCGATGTTCTCCCTCCCCGGCACACGAAAATCTGTGTTGGCTGGAGTAGACATTGGGCGGTGGCGTGGTTATGGTTTCTCTCGTAGCCGAGATCAAGCAGGACCCGGCAGAGACGAACTGCCGGTCAGAAGTACCCGCAAGCGCGGTTCGCAGGACGGTGCGGTGGTGGAGTTCCGAAGCCAGGGTTGTTGAAGGACGGTGACGGAACTGACGACCGGACCGGGTGACTCGCAGTGATCAGGAGTCGCCGTGAGCAATGCCGTAGGAGCAGTTCAGTAGGTGCAGTTCGCAGGATCCGCAGTGTGTTTGTCAGTGGTTCCTCGGTAAAGGCGTCGGCTGCGGGCGCGCGTACCGGGAGGTTCGGCAGTGGGGTTCTGAGCCGGAGCAGATGCAGGACGGGCGACGGGCCGGCTGCCGAGGAGTGGCGCTGTGACAGGCCACCAGCAGTTCGCAACACCAGCAGTACGAAGTTCCCGCTCGGTAAGCAGTTCGTACAGAGGGAAAGAACGGAGGAGCCAGGCGCCATCAGGATCGCCCGGGCGGAGGTATTGGGCCCGGGTACCGCAGGACATCGATAGTGAGGTGGTCTCCGGTCGAGCAACCGCGATCCCCGCGCCCCCGACAGCGTTGAGGTCGGGTCCGCGGAAACAGAAGGCCGACGCAGTACAGGGTCGGCAGATGGTGTAGTAGTTCCTTCGGGGCCCTGGTGCCGGTACGGCGCCAGGGCCCCTCGACGCGTTCCGCAGAGAGGCGCGATGACCGCAGACGACTCGTTCGGCCGTCTCGATGACGACGACTACCCCGCCTACACCATGGGCCGGGCCGCCGAGATGCTCGGCGCCACCCAGAGCTTCCTCCGCGCCGTCGGTGAAGCCCGCCTCATCACCCCGCTCCGCTCCGCGGGCGGTCACCGCCGCTACTCCCGCTACCAGCTGCGCATCGCCGCCCGGGCCCGGGAACTCGTCGACCAGGGCACCCCCGTAGAGGCCGCCTGCCGGATCATCGTTCTCGAGGACCAACTCGAGGAAGCCCGGCGCATCAACGCCGAACACCGCCGCGCCGCCGAAGCGTCCGGACCGCCCGCAGCCTGAGGCAGCGCGTGGTCGTGGCCTCCGGTGAGAGGACGGGTGGGCGGGCGTCAGCTGTCATGGGGACGAGGGCGGCCCGGGCGTGTGCTCCCACTGGTCCGCAGGCGGTGACGTTCGACGTCACCCAGGTTTCCACAGGCCGAGGCGCCGTCCAGGGGCAACTCCTGAAGCGGGTGTCGCACGTTCGCATCCGATACGCGAGTGAGTACTCGTCCGGCGCCGGGAGAGCGGGGCACGCGTCCACGACGCTCGTCTGCGCGTCGACCTCGCACAGACGCAGCTCGGCGACGGATCGGCCGGGAACACCGCACTGGCCGCCGAGCCGCTCGCACAGCTCGGCGTAAGTGGCGCTGTACGGGGTCAGTTCGTGTCAGTCCTCGTCCACGATCCGGCTGGGGGCGAGTTCGCGTCCCTGCTTCGAGATGCGGCCCCCCTGACCTGCCGGATACGCTCGCTGAGTGGCCGGGTGACGATGGCCTCAGGCCGGGCGCGGCAGACGCCCCCACCCCGCCCAGCGGAAACGAAGGCGTCCGCAGTCCCAACCTCTGCAGGGTTCGCCCTCCACGGGAGGAAGGTTGCGATGAGGTTCACCCGCATGCGTACAGCGAAGGCCACCGCGGCATTTGTGGTCGCCGTCCCGCTCGCTCTCGGCGGTCTTGCGTCGCAGAGCCACGCCCAGGACGCGTCCCCCAGCCCGTCGGGTACGTTCGGTCCCGACTGTTCGTCACTCAACCAAAAGGCCAGCACGGCCAAGGACAAGGTGACAGAGGCCGCGGCCGCATATCCGCAGCTCAGCCAACTGGTCGCAGCCGTGGTCAGGGCGAGGTTGAACGGCACCCTCGACGGGAAGCCCGACATCACCGTCTTCGCTCCGAACCAGCAGGCGTTCCAGAAGGTGTCCGTGTCGCAGCTCTCCTCGCTGCTCAGCAATGAGGGGCAGCTGAAGAAGGTGCTGACCTACCACGTCGTGGACAAACAGATCACCCCGGACGAACTCTCCAAGGGCTCCTTCACGACGGTGGAGGGCGGCAAGCTGACCACGTCGGGCTCGGGCACCGACTTCAAGGTCAACGGCAACGCGAAGATCGTCTGTGGCAACATCAAGGCCGCCAACGCGACCATCTACGTCATCGACGCGGTCCTTCAGCCGCCGTCCTGACGCACGGCTCCCGTTCCCGGCGCGGGGTGACCCGTGTGGATCCGGGAACGGGAGTCGTCCCGTGCGGCTCGCGGCCCGTGGCGGCTCACTTCACTCACTTCCCGCACACCGCCGGCCGCGCACCGCGCCTCCGGGCCGCTGTTCACCGGGGCGCGGGCTCCGCCCTCAGCGTGCGCTCGTGGTGCCGATGTCGACGATGTGGTCGTACCGCTCCAGCAGCACGAAGAGCTTGGTCTTCTGCGTCGTCTCCCCGCTGCCGAAGGTCAGGGTGACGACGACCTCGTGGCCGTTGCCCACGGTGCCGTTGTCGGTCACCGTCCACTGCGCCGGGACGTTCTGGGCCCGCAGGACGCCGTCCGCCTCGTTCTTGTTCTCCCAGGCCGCCAGCCGCTTGGCGAAGTCGGGTGTCAGGTAGTGGTCGCGGAGCGCCGTGGCCAGCGTGCCGTCCGGGTCCGTGTAGTCGCCCTTCGCGTCGATGTACGCGCCGTAGAAGTCGGCGACCCGGGTCACCGCCCGGCCGGCCGTGCCGTCGACCGACTGCGGCGCGGCGGCGGTCGCCTTCGCGGGGGCATGGACGGACGCCCGTGCCGGCACCTGTGTCGACACACCGAGTCCGACAGCCAGGGCGAGGCCGACGGCGACGGCCGCGCGGCGGCCCGGACGACGGTGTGCGGGGGACTTCCAGTTCATGTGCGTCTTCCTTCTGTGGTCGTGGGTGGTTGCTCGCGGCCGGTTCACGGCTCTCGTACCGCAGGCGCCCCTGCCTCCGCGCCCCGGGTACGCGGGCACAGGGGTGCCCCGGTACGCAGGCGCGGAGTGGGTGTCGTCGCCAGACTGCTGCCGGGGTGGTTCCGCCTCGGCCGGTGCGACACCCAGAGCTTCGGGGACGCCGCGGTAGCCGCACAAGAGCTGCCGCCGCACCTGCGGCCGTGGAACCATCCCACCCCCGTCGACCTGGGAAAACGCGGTGACCTGGGATGCCCTCCTGGGATGCGGGGACGACTCGTGGCCGTCGGCCGGCCGCGGGGGTGCCGGCGGTGCAGACCGTGACGTCCTACCCGTTGGGTCCCGGCCGGGCTGGGGCTATCGTCGGAATCATGGGCCAGGACGAGGAGGACGGCCGGTGATGCCGCAGGACGAGGCCGTGATCGGCTGCACAGGGAAGCTGCTCATCGGAACTCGCGGATCCGCGGGCCCCGGCGAGATCCTGGTGCGGGTCAGAGGCGGCTTGGAGACCTTCCTCGCCTGGTCGGACGCCCCCCTGTCCGCGGGCGCGACGGTGCTCGTGATCGAATCGCGTGGATGCCGTGAGGTCGGTGTCATCGAGTGGGTGGATCCATTGGACGCGCTCGGCGAGGACACCGCCGACGCCGACTGAGGAGTACAGGCATGTTCGGATACCGCGTCCCCGCCCCCGACGAGGCGATGTTGATCTCGGGAGGCAGGCGGGGCCTGGGGGGTGCGCCGTTCCGAGTGGTGACGGGGCACGGCAAGTTCGTGCTTCCGGTTTTCCGGAAGGTCCGATTCCTCACCCTGTCCATGTGCGAGTCCGAGGTCACCGAGACGTGTGTGACCAGGCAGGGCATCGCGTTGCACGTCCGCGCGGTGATCGCCTTCAAGGTCGGCAACGATCACGAGAGCATCATCAACGCGGGCCAGCGGTTCCTCTCCGACCAGGAGCAGATGTCGGTGCTCACCGGCCGGATCTTCGCCGGCCACCTGCGGGCCATCATCGGATCGATGACGGTCGAGGAGATCGTCACGGAGCGGCAGAAGCTCGCCGCGGAGGTCCTGGACACCTCCAAGACCGAGATGGCGAAGATCGGCCTGACCGTCGACTCCCTCCAGATCCAGTCGATCGACGACGGCGACACCGGTTACATCGACGCGATGTCCGCGCCGCACAAGGCGGCCATCCAGCGGCAGGCCCAGATCGCGCAGGCGCAGGCCACCCAGGCAGCGGCCCAGGCGGAGCAGGCGGCGGCCCGCGAGCAGGCCGAGTACGCCAGGCAGACCGCCATCGTCAAGGCCGAGTACTCGGCCGAGGTGGACCGCGCCCAGGCGAAGGCCGCGCAGGCCGGACCGCTGGCGCAGGCAGACGCCCAGCAGGAGGTGCTCGCCGCCCAGACGGAGCTGGCCCAACGCCAGGCCCGGCTGCGTCAGCAGCAGTTGGTGGCCGAGATCGTGAAGCCCGCCGAGGCCGAGGCCGAGCGAGTCAGGATCCTCGCGGCCGCCGAGGCGCAGCGGATGAAGATCCAGGCGGAGGCGGCGGCCTCGTACGACCGGGTCGCACTCGACCGGATGCTGATCGACCAGCTCCCGCAGATCGTCAAGGAGGCCGCCGGCGGCCTCGCCGGGGCCAACGTCAACGTCCTCAACGGCGCGGACGGCCTCGGTGAGATCGCCGCCGGTCTGGTGTCCCAGGGCCTGACGATCCTGGACTCGGTCCGGCAGAATCTGAACGGCCAGGACTCCGACGGCCGCCGCTCCGAGGGGAGCGAGGACAGCGGTCTGCTCCGGCTGGCCGCCGGCAAGGAGCAGAAGCCGAAGGACGGGCGGGTGGACGTCGACTGAGGGGGCTGTGCACCGGCCGGCACCAGGCCTTGAGGACACGCTCGGCACAGCTCGTGAAGCGGGTGCCGCAGGTTCGGGTCCTGCCGGGGCGTCGAGAGAAGGGCCGGCCGGGAGGTTCCACCTCCCGGCCGGCCCTTTGTCGTGTCTCAGGTCATGAACGTGCGTGCGGCTGGAGCTTCACCGCTGTCCGTGGAGCGTTCGGCTCCCTCCCACGCACGCTGCTCCGCGGCAAGCCGGGTGCGTGAGAGTGCCTTCACGCCTGTGGGTGGAGAACGACCTTGGTGTAGCCCTCCACTCGTTTGTCGAACTTCTCGTATGCCGTCGGCGCCTGGTCGAGGGGCAGTTCGTGAGACACCACGAAACTGGGCTGTGCGCGGCCCTCGATGATCAGGTCACGCAGCTGACGGTTGTAGCGCTTGACGTTGCACTGGCCAGTGCCCATGCGCAGTCCCTTTTCGAACATACGCCCGACGGCAACCACCAGCATGCCCTGCTTGGCCTGCTCGTCCGGTCCGCCCGGGTCGCGCGGAACATACAGGCCCGGCACACCCAGCGCACCCGTCGGCCGTACCGTCTCCACCAGCGAGTTCAGCACGGTCGCCGGCTCCTCGCGATCCTCGCCGCGCGACTGGGCCTGGTAGCCGACGGCGTCGATGCCCTTGTCCGTACCCTCACCCGCGGTCTGCTCCTTGATCTGCTCGACCGGGTTGCCCTCGGTGAAGTTGACCGGTACGGCGCCGATCTCCTCGGCCTTCTGCAGCCGCTCGGTCACTCGGTCGACCACGAACACCTTGCTCGCGCCCCGCAGCATCGCCGCATACGCGGCCATCAGCCCGACCGGGCCGCCGCCGTAGACGGCGACGCTCTCACCGGGGCGCACGTCGGCCAGTTCGTTGCCGTGGTAGCCGGTGGGGAAGATGTCGGCGAGCAGGACGAAGTCGGTCTCCTTCTCGGTGCCCTCGGGGAGCTTCAGACAGTTGAAGTCGGCGTAGGGCACCCGCACGTACTCCGCTTGCCCTCCGACGTAGGGACCCATCGCCACGTAGCCGTAGGCGCCACCGGCGAAGCCCGGGTTCACGGTCACGCAGAAGCCGGTCATGCCCGCCGTGCAGTTCTTGCAGAAGCCGCACGCGACGTTGAACGGCATGACGACCCGGTCCCCACGGCTGAGCGTCGTCACGCCCTCGCCGACCTCCTCGACGATCCCCAGGTTCTCGTGGCCGAAGACGATCCCGGCCTCGGCGGCGGTGCGGCCCTCGTACATGTGCAGGTCGGAGCCGCAGATGGCGGTGGACGTGACACGAACGATCACATCGTTCGGGTGCTGGATCCGGGGATCTTCCACTTGCTCGACCGCTACCTCGAACGGTCCCTTGTACACAACAGCCCTCATCGTCGAGCACCTCCACTGAGTGTGCTTGCTCGATCACGAACGGGAACGACGGCAGCGAGGCCTCGTCGTCCGTCACGGAAACGGGCCTCGATCCGTGCAGCTCGACCGGTCTTCTGTGGTTTTCCTCATATTCCAGACTCGCGCATGATGAGATGATTTGCATCTAAGGGCTGTGAAGTCCTGTTTGCGCACGGCTCGGAGAGGATCAAGAACCTTGACACGACGTCTCGGTAAGCTGCTCGTCCCGGTGTCAGGGCTGTCCGGCACCAGTTATCCGGCAGGGACCCCGGTGACCATACGGGGCACCGGAGGATCGGTCGACGGCTTCGTCGACGGAGACTGGCTGCCGCTCGCCTGGTGGGAGTTCGCCGACACCGATCCGGACGACACCCCCCTGACGTGACCCGGTGCGCGAGGTCCGGGCACCCGTCCGCCCGGTGACGGGGTGGTCGTCGGCTCTCGGCCTCGGCGCAGCACGTCCGGGCCCTGGGGCCTTCCTCGGACGCGGGAGCCGCCGCAGCGGCCACGGTGTGCCCCCGCGGGCCGCGGAACTGCACGCCCCGTCTCCCGCTGCGGCGCAGCAGAGTGAAGGCCGGTCGTCAGGCAGGGGCTAGCATCCGCCCATGACGACTACTGACCACAACGGCTCCGTGCTGGATGTCGAGATCGGGGCCCTCCAGGGTGGCTCCGCTGATCTGTCGCGGTTCGCGGGCAAGGCCGTGCTCATCGTGAACGTGGCCTCGAAGTGCGGGCTGACCCCGCAGTACACGGGGCTGGAGAAGCTCCAGGAGCGGTACGCCGAGCAGGGCTTCACCGTGCTGGGCGTGCCCTGCAACCAGTTCCTCGGGCAGGAGCCCGGCAGCGCCGAGGAGATCGCGGAGTTCTGCTCGGCGACGTACGGCGTGACCTTCCCGCTGACCGAGAAGGTGGACGTGAACGGCGCGGGCCGGCACCCGCTGTACGAGCGGCTGGTCGGCTTCGCCGACGCCGAGGGGCACAGCGGGGACATCCGCTGGAACTTCGAGAAGTTCCTGATCGGGCGGGACGGACAGGTCGTCGCGCGGTTCTCGCCGCAGACCGAGCCGGATTCGGACGCGGTCACCGCCGCGATCGAGGCGCAGCTGGGCTGAGTACGGCTTGACCTTGCCCCAGGGGCAAGGACGAGCGTCCTTCTCACCGGGCGGGAACGGAACCGCCCGGTGACGGAGGAGCGAGCGAGCCGTAGGGGCCCGTCGGGGGCGGGGACGCGAGCGTGCGGCGGCCGGAGGGGCCGAGCACGGTCGGGGTCCCGGCACCGGCTCGGGTGCCCTGCCGGCGAACCGGTGACCGAGGGGGCCCGCACCGTGGACGAGGAACTGCTCAGCATCGGCGCGTTCGCCGCGCGGGCCCGGCTGTCGGCCAAGGCGCTGCGGCTGTACGACCGGCTGGGCCTGTTGGCCCCCGCCCACGTCGACGAGGCCAGCGGCTACCGCTACTACCGCGTCGGCCAGGTGGAACAGGCGCGGCTGGTGGCCCTGCTACGGCGGCTGGACATGCCGCTCGCCCGGATCGCCGAGGTGGCCGGGGCCGAGGGCGTTCGGGCCGCCGAGCTGCTCGGCGCCTACTGGGCGGACGTGGAGGCCCGGCTGGCCGGCCAGCGGACCCTCGCCGAGTACCTCCGTGGACGGCTGTCGGGAAGGAACTCCGAGATGTACGACAAGTTCGTGATCGAGACCGTGGACGTGCCGGAGCAGGTGCTGATCACCGAGTCGCGGCACACCCTGGCGGACGAGCTGCCGACCTGGATCGGGGCGTCGCTGGGACGGCTGGAGGGCGCCGCTCGCGAGTGCGGGGGCGTCACCGGGGCGCCGTTCGTGGTCTACCACTCCGAGGTGTCGATGGAGAGCGACGGGCCGGCCGAGTGCTGCGTGCCGGTGGCGGACGAGGCGGCGGCCCGGGCGTGGGCCGGACGGCACGGGCGGGCCTGGGAGCCGGGGGTGCGGGTGCAGCCGGCGGCCCGGCTGGCTTACACCCGGATCACCAAGGCGCAGGTGGCGCATCCGCAGATCCTGGCCGCGTTCGAGGCGGTGGAGCAGTGGGTGGCCGGGCGGGGGCTTCGGACGGCGGGGCCCTGCAGGGAGGTGTACTTCGCGGACTGGGAGGCGGCGGGGGCCGACGATCCGGTGTGTGACGTCGCCTTCCCGGTGCGGTGAGCCGAACCGTCCCCGCCCGGCGGGCGGACGAGCTTCCGCACCGTCCCCCCGTACGCGGCGACGGAGTCTCCACACCGGCTGCTGGGCCCCCGTGGGGGTGGAGTCCGTGGGGGAAGGCGTGAGCCCTCTCGGCTAGGACGGCGACTGGTCGAGAGGGCTCTTCCGGTGGTGCTGTGGTGCCGAGGTGCTGTGATGCTGGTTCAGTCGTCGGGCCAGGGTCAGGGAGAAGCCCTCACGCCTTGACGGAGGCCACGAAGGCGTTCCACGCGGTGGCGGGGAAGGCCAGGACCGGGCCCTGGAGGTCCTTGGAGTCGCGGACGGCGAGTTCGGCGGCGGTGGGCGACTTGACCTCGACGCAAGCGCCGTTGCCCGCGGAATAGGAAGACTTCATCCACGTCTCCGAAGCGCCCTGAATCAGTGCCATGTCCACTCCTGTTGCGAGTTGCGGTAGTGCGGTTCACGCCAACCATGTCGGCTGCTTGGCGTGATCGACGCTAGCGGGCAACTGCCGCCTTCGGAGGAGCCGTTCACTCGACCGGATGGCATGTTCCAGGTGTGTCTTCCATTGGAGTGGACCGGCGGTGTACGATCCGGCGCCCTCACGGGGAGCGGCTCAGTCGGCGTACCCTTTCGCCACATTCGCGATGTACTGCCGGGATGCTTCCACATTGAGGGACTGTGCCCGCAGATGTTCGTACATCACGGCGTACTTCTGCACGTCCTGCGCCTTCTCCAGGTACAGGTCGCTGGTGACGCCCTCCAGGTACACCACGCTGGAGTCGGCCGCGTCGGCGAACTCCAGGATCGCGTACTGGCCGTTGAGCCCCGGATGCGCGCCCACCTCGAAGGGCAGCACCTGCACGGTGACGTGCGGCAGCTGGGACATCTCCGTCAGGTGCTCCAACTGCTCCCGCATCACCAGCCTGCTGCCCACGACCCGGCGCAGGGCGGCCTCGTCCAGCACCACCCACAGCCGCAGGGGGTTGTTCTCGGCGGTGATACGTTCCTGTCGGCGCATCCGGACCTCGACGCGCTTCTCGATCTCCGCCGTCGACGTCTCCGGCAACGCACCCTGCACCAGCGCCTCGGCGTAGGCCCGGGTCTGCAACAGGCCCGTCACCAGCTGGGGTTCGTACACCCGCAGTGACTCCGCGTCGGTCTCCAGGCCGATGTACACGCTGTACGGGATGTCCCCGAAGGTGTGCCACCACCCCTGCTGCCGCGAGTCCCGGGCCATCTCCATGAGCGAGTCGACGATCCGCTGGTCCTCGACCTCGTACACCCCGCACAGATCGCGCACGTCGCGCTGGCTGATGCTCCTGCGGCCGTTCTCCAGCCGGCTGATCTTCGACTGCGACACGAGCAGCCGCTCCGCCACCTCTTCGGCCGTCATGCCCTTGAGCTCACGGAGCCTGCGCAGCTCCTGGCCCAGCCGGCGCCGCCTGACGGTGGGATTGACATTGGACGCCACGGGACGCGCACCTCCGGCTGCCTGCCTGTTACTTGACTTTCCGTATCTGCTGTTCAGCAGACTGCCACCAAGGCGCTTTCCGCCGCTGGGAAACAGTGGATATGCGGCGCACGGGTGCCGCCGCGGAAACCCGGAAGCAGCCGAGCGGGGCGGCGGACCACAAAGGTCTCACCGCCCCGCTCGGACCAGCGGCTCCCGAACCGGGTCTGCGGGAACCGGGGTTACGGCTCAGTGGGCCACGGCGCGAGCCATGGACCCGTGACGCGGCTGCATCGGAACCCCGTGTGCGGGTTCCGGCGCGGACCGGACGCCGGGCGCGGCCTGCCGGCCGGCCGGGGCCTGGCCACGGCGCGGCTGTGCGCCCGCACCGTTCTGCACGTCCATCACGGCGTGTGCGACCAGTCCGCCCATGGGGTCGTGGCGGATCAGGTCCCGCAGCCGGGACCGGGACGAGCGTCCCTCGTTCCCCGGATACAGGTGCTTGCCGAGCCCGACGGCGTGCGCCAGCGCGGCGAGCGCCGCGGTCCGCGGGTCCGGCGGTACTCCGGTGCGGATCGCGGAATCCAGCCGGGCTCGGATCTCCCGGCTGATCTCGTTGTCGGTCGCCTGATAACGCGTCGTCGGCAGCACCCCGCACATCTGGCCGGCCACGGCATGCACCATGCCGCACCTCTCCAGATGCGAGAGGTAGGTCTGGCGGAGCCCCAGGCGTGGCCCGCCGATCCAGTGGACGGCACGTACTGGAGCGCCACGCCTTCGCAGCAGCTCCAACGCGCAGTCCAAGGTCGGATCTCCTGTCGGCCGTGGCACGACCACGGCGATACGATCCCCGTCTGGGGCTATCCGTCCGGCCAGCGCCAGCTCCACTAGCTGTGCACCGGCCAGACCGAGGTCGAGCGACTGCGGCTGCGCAGTGGTACCCGTGGTCGGGTCCAGTGCGAGCAACAGAAGCTCCTCCGGAAGTGTTCTGCGGCTCCTGCCCATCCATGCCTCCCCGCGTGGATGAATGACAGGGTGACCCCTCTCACATTGGTCTGTCGAGGGCGCGTGACCGGTTCGTGAGGGAACCGGCAGGTATGTCGTTCTCGTCTACCGCAGGGGCCAAGTCCTCACACAGGACACTGGTACATGGTTCGGACAGGGCGCGCCTGCGGGCGTGCGGCGCATGGAGGAGGCATCGGTGGCGGGCGAGTCCCCCGACAGGTCGAAGCAGCGCGAGTCGTCGGCGGAACCGACGTCGGGGAGCGCGGGTTCGGTTCCCGAGGCGCGCGATCCGCGCGTCGCGGTCTCCCGCGAGAAGGATTCCTCGGGCGGCCGGGTGGATACGGCGACGAAGGTCCTGTCGGTACGGGGCGCACGGCCGACCGCGGTCACCGAGCCGGCGGAACCCGAAGCCGAGCCCTCGGCGACCCCGGACGAGGACACCGACCTCCGCACGGCGGTGTCGGCATGGGTGCGCGGTGCCGAGACCCCGAAGCCCGGTCCCGGCACGCCCGCGAAGCCCCCGGCCCCGGCGGAGCCGGTCCCCGGCGCGGACGCGCGGGACGCGAAGGCGAAGGCCGACGCGGGCGCCGAGGCCGGCACGGGCGCCGAGGCCGGCACGGGCGCCGAGGCGGGCGTGAAGGCCGCCCCGGGCGCCGACGCGAAGTCCGCCGCGGACACCGAGGCGGGTGCCGGGAACGAGCCGGACGCCGAGGCCGACGTGGTCGCGAAGGCCGTCCCGAAGGGCAGGGCCGGCGCGAAGACCCCTCCGAAGGCCGCCTCGCGGGCAAAGGACGACGCGAAGACCGACACGGACCCCGAAGCCGCCGAAGCCGCCGAAGCCGCCGAAGCGAAGGCTGCCCCGGACGCCGACGTCACCGCCTCCAGGACCCGCACAGCGGGCAAGACCGGCACGAAGGCCCGGCCCGGTGCCAAGTCCCGGGCCGGCGGGGCCAGGAGCGCTTCGAAGGGTGCGGCCGGGGATGCCGTCGCCACCGGCGCGCAGGCCGGCGCCGCTGAGGAGGTGGCCGAGGCGGGCAGGGCCGGAACGAAGCCGAAGCCCGCCGGCACCGAAGCCGTCGGCACGGAGGACGGGCCGGGGACCGGCGACGCCGAGGACGGGCCGGAGGCCGTCGACGGCCGAAGCGAACCGGAAGCCCCCGACGGCGACGCCGACAACGCACTCGAGGTCGCCGACGCCGAGGGCAGGCCGGAAGGCACTGCCGCCAAGGACGAGCCCAAGGACGCCGACGCCGGCAACGAACCCGAGGCCGCCGACGACGCGGACGCCCCGCAGGGGCCACGCGCAGGTGACGACGAGAGCCGCACGGGTGCCGCGGGCGGGAAGTCGAAGCAGGCCGGCGGCGGAGCCGAAGCCGTAGCCGTCGATCAGGCGACCGCCGTCTTCAAGGCCGTACGGCCGAAGAAGGCGGAGGTCGATCAGCCGACGACCATGCTCAAGCTCGGCGGCAAGCCGAAGCCCCCGGAGTCCGAGTCCGAGCGCACGAGCAAGTTCGTCGCGCTGAAGGACGACATGCGGCCGGCCGGCAAGGCACCCGCACCCGCACCCGCACCCGCACCTACCCCCACGACGACACCTGCACCCACGACGGCACCCGCCCCCACGCCCGCCTCCGACGCCACCACCACCGTCCCCCAGGTCGGTCCCGAGCGGACCACCCAGCAGCCCCTCCCGCCGAAGCCGCCGCTGGATCTGCTGGCGGAGCTGACGAACACGCCGCCGCCCCCGGAGACCCCGGTCCGCACCCTGGTGCGCCGGGTCAAGATCTGGACCCCCCTGGTCCTGCTCCTGGTGATCGTCCTCGCGGTCGTGCAGGCGTTCCGCCCGCTGCCGTCCCCCGCGCTCGCGCTGACCGCCGAGGACGGCTACACGTTCGAGGGTGACGCGCTGCGGCTGCCCTGGCCGGGCGAGGGCCAGGGCTGGGTGGACGTGGACGGCGTCGGCACGATGGGCCACTTCGGCAAGCAGACGCCCGTGGCCATCGGCTCGGTCGCCAAGACCATGACGGCCTACATCGTGCTCAGGGACCGCCCCCTGAAGCGGGGGCAGGAGGGTCCGAAGATCGAGGTCGACGCGAAGGCGGAGAAGGAGGGCGGCTACGACAAGGACGGCGAGTCGACGCTGAACACCGTCAAGGCCGGCGACCACCTCACCGAGAAGCAGGCCCTGTCGGCCGTCATGATCCCCTCCGCCAACAACATCGCGCGGCTGCTCGCACGCTGGGACGCGGGTTCGGAGGCGGGGTTCGTCAAGAAGATGAACGCCACCGCCAGGGAGCTGGGGATGACCGGTACGACGTACACCGACCCCTCGGGTCTGAAGGAGACCACCGTCTCGACGGCCGAGGACCAGGTGAAGCTGGGCCGCGCGGTCGTGAAGGTGCCGGCGCTGGTCGACATCACCAGCGCGGCCAGCTGGACGGATCCCTCCGGCCGCAACTGGCCCAACTACAACGAGCTGCCGTACCGGATCGGCGCGATCGGCATCAAGACCGGCACCACCACCGCGGCCGGCGGCAACCTGCTCTTCGCCTCCCGCAAGCAGGTCGGCGGGCAGACGATCACCATCGTCGGCGCGATCCTGGACCAGCAGAAGCCGCCGATCCTCACCACGGCCAACGAGGTCAGCAAGACCGCGCTGCTCGCCGCCCAGAAGGCGCTGACCCCGTCGAAGATCCTGAAGAAGGGCGATGTGGTCGGTTACGTGGACGACCAGCTCGGCGGCCGTACCCCGGTCGTGGTCACCAGGGACGTCCTGGCCGTCGGCTGGTCCGGTCTGAAGGTGAGCCTGTCCTTCACCTCGGGTACGGTGCCGCACACCGCGAAGGCCGGCACCCGGGTCGGTTCGCTCACCGTGGGCGACGGCTCGGCCGGCGGGGTGAGCGTTCCGGTGGCCCTGGAGAAGGACCTGACCGCGCCGGGGCTCGGCGCGAAGCTGACCCGTATCCGCTGACCCTGTCTGCCGGCCGGCCCGGCCCGCACCCCGTCGACGGAGCCCCACCCGGGAGCCCCGTGGCGGGGTGCGTGCTAGCGTCACGAATCGGGCAGGCCGCCGGTCGCGGGACACGGCGGTGAACTGGACGGGAAGCGGCCGGGACCACCGAGGAAAGCGGCCGAGAACAGAAGACGGGACACGGGGAGTGCCTTCAGGTGGCCACAGTGGAGCCGACACGCGCCGACGACACAGATCCCGGCCCGGGACCCGGGCCTCGAATACGCCGGCCGGCGACTGACGCGGAGCCGACCGCCGCGCAGACGAGCGGCGCGGACGCACCCGCCGCCGGGACACAGGCGGGCGGCCCCGCGCCGGGTGCCGTCGACGCTCTCCGGCAGCGGCTGCTGCGGCATCCGGTGCTGTCGCTGACCGCGCTGTCAGGTGTGCTGCACATCATCTGGTTCTTCACGTTCGCGAACAGTGGTGGCGATCTCGCGGCGCAGGACGCCTGGGCGGAGTTCGTCGGCCGGCACCCGGACTCGGCGTACAACCTCGCCTGGTACGGGGGCATGCACCCGGTGTCGTACAGCGTGGTGTCGCCGTATCTGATGTCGGTCCTCGGTGTCCGTACGACGATGATGATCGCCGGGACGGTGTCGGCGGGCCTGCTGACGCTGGTGCTGATCCGCAGCCGAGGGGTGCGGAACCCGCTGTGGGCCTCCCTCGCCGGGGTCGTCGCGTTCCTGTGCAACGCGATCTCCGGGCGGGTCACCTTCGGGCTCGGCATGATGTTCGCGCTCGGCGCGGTCGCGGCCGTGTTCTGCTGGCCGCACCGGTGGCGGTACAAACGCTGGGCGAAGGCGCTGGTCGCCGCCCCGCTGGCCGCGCTCGCCACGATGGCGTCGCCGGTGGCGGGGCTGTTCGTGGGTCTGGTCGCGGCGGCGCTGTTCCTCCAGAAGCGGCGGCCGGGCGCGTGGGCGCTGGGGCTCGCGCCGACGGCGGTGGTCGCGGTGTCGGCCTGGCTGTTCCCGTTCTCCGGCACCCAGCCGATGGGCATCGGCTCGGTGATCCTGCCGCTGCTCTACGGCCTGCTGTGCCTGTTCCTGGCGCCGAAGGAGTGGGTGACCGTCCGGCTGACGGCCGCGGTCTACAGCCTCGGTGTCGTCCTGGTGTGGCTGATCAGCTCGCAGATCGGGTCGAACATCTCCCGGCTGCCGATGCTGTTCGCGGGCGCGACGCTGATCGCCGTACTGCCGTACACGGTGCGGAAGTCGCGCCCGTGGTACCTGACCGTGCTCGCGCTGCTCGGCTTCACCGGCTGGCTCGGTTTCAAGACGGTGGACGACATCATCCACACGACGCCGGCCGCGTCCTGGGCGCGGGAGCTGGCGCCGCTGGTCCACGAGTTGCAGAAGGCCGGTGCCGAGAAGGGCCGCGTCGAGGTGGTCCCGGCCCGCTCCCACCGCGAGGCGTCGGCCCTCGCCCCGTACGTGAACCTGGCCCGCGGCTGGAACCGGCAGGCCGACATGGAGCGCAATCCGCTCTTCTACGACGACACGCTCAACTCGGCGAACTACCACGAGTGGCTCCAGCGGTGGGCCGTCCACTTCGTGGTGCTGCCCCGGGACAACCCGGACGGCGACGGCGGTGAGCGCGAGCGGGAGCTGCTGCGGCGCGGGATGCCGTATCTGGAGCAGGTCTGGGGCGACGCCAACTGGCAGTTGTTCAAGGTGACCGATCCGGCGCCGCTCGCCGAGCCGAACGCGGTGGTGGACCGGGCCGAGCAGGGGGAGATGACGCTGGAGGTGCGCAGGGCGGGGCGGATCCTGATCCGGATCCCGTACTCGCCGTGGCTGAGCGTCGTCGACGAGCACGGCAAGAGTGTGCGGCCGCCGCAGCTGTCCCCCGACGCGCCGAAGACGTACCGCAACGTCGACGGGTGTCTGATGCAGACGCCGGAGGACGCGAACGGGGACCGGTGGACGGTGTTGCTGGCGCCGCACACGGGGACGTACCGACTGGCCGCGCCTTATCAGCTGCCGCGCGGTACGCCGTGCCCGGACGAGCTGAAGACGCCCTGACGGGCGGGGCGGTGGGCCGCGCGCGCGTCCCTCCGCCCGCCTGACGCAGGTCCCCGCGGTCGCCTGACAAGCGGCCCGGCCCGCCGCCGTGGTGGCGCGGTGCCGGGCCGTTGGCGTTTCAGCGCGGGACCACCGCCCACGTTCACGTAGATGAACCCCGGTCAACCTCACGGACGATTTTACCTCGACTTGACTTACCTCTTGCTTGTCGTGTTCATGTGCTCGGACCCACGATCGGGCACATGAACAGTCTCGACTGGGCCGTGCTCATCGGCTACTTCGGCGTGATGGTCGCGATCGGCGTCTGGTCGCACAAGCGGGTGGACAACGTCTCGGACTTCTTCACGGCCGGCGGCAGGATGCCCTGGTGGCTGTCCGGCATCTCGCACCACATGTCGGGCTACAGCGCGGTGATGTTCACCGGGTACGCGGGCATCGCCTACACCTACGGCGTCACCTCGTTCATCACCTGGTCCTTCCCCATCGCGTTCGGCATCGCCATCGGCTCGAAACTGTTCGCGCCGCGGATCAACCGGCTGCGCTCCCGCCTCCATGTGGCCTCCCCGCTGGAGTACCTGAAGAACCGTTACGACCTGCGCACCCAGCAGGCGCTCGCCTGGTCCGGCATGCTGCTGAAGATCGTGGACGTGGGCGCGAAGTGGGCGGCGATCTCCACCCTGCTGGCGGTGTTCACGGGCGTGTCGCTGAACCAGGGCATTTTGATCACCGGCGCGATCACGGCGGTCTACTGCACGATCGGCGGCCTGTGGGCGGACGCGCTGACCGAACTCGGCCAGTTCATCATCCAGTTGCTGGCCGGCGTCTCCATGTTCGTCGCGGTCGTGGTGAAGCTCGGCGACCGGCACATCGGCTTCCTCGACGCCTGGGACGAGCCGGCCCTGCACGGCCACGGCAAGCCGCTGGTCGGCCCGTACACCACGGTGTTCCTGCTGGCGTTCCTGTTCATCAAGCTCTTCGAGTACAACGGCGGCATGCTCAACCAGGCCCAGCGCTACATGGCGACGGCCGGCGCGCACGAGGCCGAGCGCTCGGCCCGGCTGTCGGCGATCCTGTGGCTGGTCTGGCCGGTGGTCCTGTTCTTCCCGATGTGGATGTCCCCGCTGCTGGTCCACGCGCAGAAGCCGGACGGCTCCGACTCCTATGCCCTGATGACCGAACAGCTGCTGCCGCACGGCCTGCTGGGCCTGGTCATCGTCGGTTTCTTCTCGCACACCATGGCCATGTGCTCCTCCGACGCGAACGCGATCGCGGCGGTGTTCACCCGCGATGTGGCGCCGGTGCTGTCGGCGCGGGCGCGGGCCTGGGGCGAGCGGTCGGGACTGGTCGCGGCCCGCGTGACCACGGTCGTCTTCCTCGGCCTGTCCATGGCGGTGGCCACGCAGGTCAACTCGCCCGCTTTCAAGGACATCATCACGGTCGTCATCAAGTGGGTGGCCGGTCTGATGGGGCCGATCGCGATCCCGATGATGCTCGGTCTGCTCCGCCCGTTCCGCCGCTCCGGCCCGACGGCGGCCCTCACCAGCTGGGCGACGGGCCTGCTGGCCTTCTGGCTGGTCAACTACCCGATCAACTGGAACATCGACGGCGGCGTCCCGCTCCAGTACCAGGTCTCGGTGCCGCTCGCCGTCTCCCTGGTCCTCTACGTCCTGGTCGGCTATCTGAAGCCGGAGGACACCCCGGAGCGGCTGGCCGTCATCGAGAAGGTCAACACGGACGGGGACGCGACGGCGGCGGTCCCGGCGCCGGCCACGGCGGGAGACGACATCGTCGCGGCGCCCGACAAGCCGCTGTAGGCGCGGGTGCCCGAGCCGCTGGACGGCACCGGCTCCGGGTCCCCCGCGCCGGGCCGCGTCACGCCCTCGGGTACCGGGCAAGCCAGCCCGGTGACGAGCCGGCGGGGCTGTGCAGGGCGGGGCCCTGGGTCATCTCCATCGCGAAGTCGTCGGCGAGTTCCAGCATCGTCGGGCGGCCCTCCAGCTCGGCCAGCCAGGCCGGGGGGAGGGCCGTCTCCCCGTGCAGGGCGCCGAGGAGGCCGCCGGTCAGGGCGCCCGCGGCGGCCGAGGGGCCGCTCTGGTTCACCGCCAGGCACAGCCCGTGCCGTACGTCCTCCCCGACCAGCGCGCAGTACACGGCCGCGGCCAGCAGCCCGTCCGCCGTGCCGTCCCCGGCCAGTTCCTCCACCCGGGCCGGACCCGGGACGCCCTGCCGTACGGCGCCGAGGGCGTGCCGGAGGGCGTCCGTGACCGGCTGGTGGCCGGGGCGGACGGCGAGCAGGCCGAGGGCCCCCCGTACGGCGCCGTCCAGGCTCTCGCCCCGGGCCAGCCCGTGCACGATCACGGCGTACGCGCCCGCCGCCAGACAGGCGAGGGGGTGGCCGTGGGTCTGGGCCGCGCACTCCACCGCCAGCTGGACGACGAGCTGCGGATCCCAGCCGACCAGCAGCCCGAACGGCGCCGACCGGGCGACGGCCTCCGGCCCCGCTTCGCCGGGGTTCTTGGGCCGCTCCAGCGTGCCCATGGCGGCGTCGCCGAGCCCGATGAGCAGCGCCCGGGTCGGCTCGCGGCGGGCGTACAGCCACTCCTCGCGGGCCAGCCACCCGTCGTCCTTGCGGCGTTCGTCCGGCCCCCAGTCGGTCTGGGTGGCGGCCCAGCGCCGGTACGCCCGGTGCAGGTCGGTCGGCGGGTGCCAGGCGCCGGTGTCGCGGCGCACCTGGGCGCGTATCAGCCCGTCGACGGTGAACAGGGTCAGCTGGGTGTGGTGGGTGACCGTGCCCCGCCGTCCGTGTCCGAAGGCGAGGTCGAGCAGCCCCTCGGGGCCGTAGGAAGCCCGGATCTCGTCCAGGGACAGCGCGTCCGCCGGGCCGCCCAGCGCGTCGCCCACGGCGGTGCCGAGGAGGGTGCCGCGCACCCTGCTGCGGAAGTCCTGCTGTTCGGCACGGCCCCAGACGGCGCCGGACGTCGCACCCACCAGGCCTCCTCACGGCACCGTCCATCCGTACGACGCTAGGCACTGTAATCGACCGGGGACGGTCCGTTCAGTGGGGCGAAGCGGGCCGAAGGGGACGGGGGCGGCGCGGGGTGGCGGATTCCGTGCGCGGGGATCGCGGCACCCCGGCGCCGGCCGCCCGCGGTCGGGCAAGATGCCAGCCATGGACATGACCACGCGCACCTCGCGCACCGCCAGTACCGCGGCCGGCATCCTGACCGGCATCCTCGCCCTGTACATCGCCCTGGTGGCCGTCGGGAACATCACCGACTTCGGCACGAACCAGCAGTTCGTACGGCACGTACTGGCGATGGACACGACGTTCCGGGACGACGCCCTGATGTGGCGGGCCATCACGAGCACCGGCCTCCAGGACACCGCCTACGTCCTGATCATCGCGTGGGAGACGGTGGCGGCGCTGGTCCTGGTGTGGGGCACGTACCTCTGGGCGCGGGGGCGGCACGGTCTCGCCCGGCGCGTGTCCACCTACGGGCTGCTGATGCTGCTGCTGCTCTTCGGTGCCGGGTTCATCGCGATCGGCGGCGAGTGGTTCGCGATGTGGCAGTCCAAGAGCTGGAACGGGCTGGACGCGGCGACCCGGGTGTTCCTGATCAGCGGGGTCGCCCTGATCGTCAACCACCTGCCCGGCGGGCGGCCGGACGCTAGTTGACGACCGCGACCCTGGTGCCCTGGTCGCCGAAGGCCCACAGCGCGGCGCCGTCCTCCTTGTGCATGCGTATGCCGCCCAGCTTCTGGCCGTTCGCGGGCGGCGGCGAGGCACCGTCCAGGGCATTGGAGAAGGCGATGTTCACGCCGGACGCCTTGGTGAAGTACATGACGTGCTCGATCTCCACGCCGTCCGAGCCCTTGAGGGACTGGGTGCGCAGGGTGACCGAGTAGCGGCCGGGCCGCGGGCCGACCGTGCCCGGCCACACCGGGAACGTGCGGCCGGCCCGGCCGGTCGCGTCGACCAGCCACACCCGCTTCGCGCCGAGCGAGTAGACGATCCGGCGGCCCTCGCCGGACGCGTCCGGCAGGGCGGGCGCGGCCGGCGTCCTCGGCGTCGGGGAGGCGTGGGCACTCGCCGACGCCGACGGGCCGGGCCTGGCCGTCGCGGCCGTGGGGTGCGGCGCGTGGTCCGCCTGCACGGCGAGGGCGACGACGACCGCGGTCGCCCCCGCTGTCAGACCGGTGACCCAGGCCCACGAGGGCAGTAGGGCAGCCACGGGTACGCATCTCCTCCGCTACGGGGCCCCTTCTGGGATCGGGGGTCGGATCATCGTACTCAGTCCAGGACGGGCAGCAGGTCCGGCAGGTGCCCGTCGGACGCCTCGGCCGCCCGCTGCCGTTCCGCGGGGACCTCGCCGTACAGGGTGGTCCGCGGTTTCGCCGGGCGGCCGGCCGCCTCCGCCACCGCCACCAGGTCACGGACCGACTTGTACGAGCCGTAGGAGGAGCCCGCCATCCGGGAGATGGTCTCCTCCATGAGCGTGCCGCCCAGGTCGTTCGCGCCGGAACGGAGCATCTCCGCCGCCCCTTCCGTGCCCAGCTTCACCCAGCTCGTCTGGATGTTGGGGATCCAGGGGTGCAGGAGCAGGCGTGCCATCGCGGTCACCGCCCGGTTGTCCCGCATCGTCGGGCCCGGGCGGGCGATGCCCGCCAGGTACACCGGCGCGTTCGTGTGGATGAAGGGCAGGGTCACGAACTCCGTGAAGCCGCCCGTCTCCCGCTGGATCCGGGCCAGGGTGCGCAGGTGGCCGAGCCAGTGGCGGGGCTGGTCCACATGCCCGTACATCATGGTGGACGACGAGCGGATGCCCAGCTCGTGCGCCGTCGTGATCACCTCGATCCAGGTGGCCGCGGGCAGTTTGCCCTTGGTCAGCACCCAGCGGACCTCGTCGTCCAGGATCTCCGCCGCGGTACCGGGGACGGAGTCCAGACCGGCCTCCTTCGCCGCGGTCAGCCACTCCCGGACGGACATCCCCGTCCGCGTCGCGCCGTTGACCACCTCCATCGGGGAGAAGGCGTGCACGTGCATGCCGGGGACGCGTTCCTTCACCGCCCTGGCGATGTCGAAGTACGCCGTGCCCGGCAGGTCCGGGTGGATGCCGCCCTGCATGCACACCTCGACCGCGCCGACATCCCACGCCTGCTGCGCCCGGTCCGCCACCTGCTCCAGCGAGAGCGTGTACGCGTCCGCGTCCGTGCGGCGCTGCGCGAAGGCGCAGAACCGGCAGCCGGTGTAGCAGACGTTGGTGAAGTTGATGTTGCGGGTGACGATGTAGGTGACGTCGTCGCCGGCCACCGTCCTGCGGACGTCGTCGGCCACCCGGCACAGCGCGTCCAGCGCCGGGCCGTCCGCGTGGAGCAGGGCGAGCGCCTCGGCGTCGGTCAGGCGCGTCGGGTCGTCGGCCGCGGTGCCGAGCGCCCCGCGCACGTCGGCGTCGATGCGCTGCGGCACCATGCCGGGGGCCGCCGCCTCGCGCAGGGCCTCCCAGTCGCCGTAGACCTCGTCGAAGTCCCCGCGGCGGTCGGCCGTGCGGCCCTCGGTGTCGATGGACGTGTGCAGGTCGGTGCGGCCCGTCGCCGTGAAGACCTCGTCGGGCTCCTGCCACGGGTGGCCCTCGACGACCGCGTCCGGGCGGGCCAGGCCCGTCGCCGGGTCGGCGAGGGCGTTGACGTGCGGACGCAGCCGCGGGTCCAGCCACGGCTCGCCGCGGCGGACGAACTCCGGGTAGACGCACAGGCGTTCGCGCAGCTCGAAGCCCGCCGCCGCCGACCTCCGCGCCAGTTCCTCGATCTGCGGCCAGGGGCGTTCGGGGTTGACGTGGTCGATGGTGAGCGGGGAGACGCCGCCCCAGTCGTCGATGCCCGCCCCGATGAGCCGTTCGTACTCGCTGTCGACCAGGTTCGGCGGGGCCTGGAGGCAGGCGGTGGGGCCCATGATGTGCCGGGCGACGGCGACGGTGGCGACGAGGTCGTCGAGTTCGGCGTCCGGCATGCCGCGCATCGCCGTGTCCGGCTTGGCGCGGAAGTTCTGGATGATCAGTTCCTGGATGCCGTGGTGGGCGCGGGCGACCTTGCGCAGGGCGAACAGGGACTCCGCGCGCTCCTCGTACGTCTCGCCGATGCCGATGAGCAGACCGGAGGTGAAGGGCACGGAGGAACGGCCGGCGTCCTCCAGCACCCGCAGCCGGACGGCCGGCTCCTTGTCCGGGGATCCGTGGTGCGGGCCGCCCGGCTCGGACCACAGCCGCGTCGCGGTCGTCTCCAGCATCATGCCCATGCTCGGCGCCACCGGCTTCAGACGCTGGAAGTCCGTCCAGCTCATGACGCCCGGGTTGAGGTGGGGCAGCAGGCCCGTCTCCTCCAGGATGCGGATGGAGACGGCGCGGACGTAGGCGATCGTGTCGTCGTAGCCGTGCGCGTCGAGCCACTCGCGCGCCTCGGGCCACCGGTCCTCGGGCTTGTCCCCGAGGGTGATCAGGGCTTCCTTGCAACCGAGCGCGGCGCCCTTGCGGGCGATGTCCAGGACCTCGTCGGGGGACATGAACATCCCGTGCCCCTCACGGCGCAGCCGGCCCGGCACGGTCGCGAAGGTGCAGTAGTGGCACTTGTCCCGGCACAGCCGGGTCAGCGGGACGAAGACGCTCTTCGAGTACGTGATGACGCCGGGCCTGCCCGCCGCCTCGAGCCCCGCGTCCCGCACCCGGGCGGCCGACGCGGCGAGACCGGTGAGCGCCTCGCCGCGCGCCTGGAGCAGGACCGCCGCCTCGGCCACGTCGAGGGCGACGCCGTCCCGGGCACGTTTGAGGGCGCGACGCATGGAGTTCTCGGTGGGGCCGGTTCCGGGGGTCGCGGAAGTCGTCATCCCCTGAGCATACGTTTGGGCTCCACGGGTTCAGCGAGGTCAGGGGGCTCGGGGAGCGTGGTGCGTGGGCCGGTGCGGGTGCGCCGTGGCTTGTCGCACGGTTCCCCGCGCCCCTTCGTCACGCACGTCACGCACCGTTCACCGGCAGGAGGCTCCCGTAGGCGTCGAGCGCGCGCAGGATTTCCGGTTCCCCGGCGGGCGGCAGCTGGACCACGACCTCCTCGATGCCCAGCTCGGCGTAGTGGGCGAGCTTGCCGGGGGTGGGCCGGACGGCGTACGGGACGATCTGGAGGGCCGCCGGGTCGCGGCCCGCGTCCGCCCACACCGAGCGCAGGACGGGCAGCGCCTCGGTGAGCCCGCGCCCGCCGATCGGCAGCCAGCCGTCGGCGAACTCGGCGATGTGTGCGAACAGTCCGGGCCCTGCGGCCCCGCCGACCAGCGTGCGGGGGCCGGTGACCGGTCCGCGCGGCTCCTGGACGGGCTTGGGGTGGGCGAGGCTGGCCCGTACACCGCCGAACTGCCCCTCGTAGGCGGTGGGTTCCCGCTCCCACAGGGCGCGCATGAGCGCCATCCGGTCCCGGACCAGCTCGCGCCGGGACCCCCACCGCACCCCGTGGTCGGCGGCCTCCTCCACGTTCCAGCCGTAGCCGAGGCCGAGGGTGAACCGGCCGCCGGACAGGTGGTCCAGGGTGGCGATCTGCTTGGCGAGGCCGATCGGGTCGTGCTGGGCGACCAGGGTGATGCCGGTGCCGAGGCCGAGGCGGTCGGTGACGGCGGCGGCCTGGCCCAGGGCGACGAACGGGTCGAGGGTACGGCCGTACTCGCGCGGCAGCTCGCCGCCGGCGGGGTACGGACTGGTGCGCTCCACGGGGATGTGGGTGTGCTCCGGGAGATACAGGCCGGCGAAGCCGCGGGCCTCGAGTTCACGGGCGAGGCGGACGGGGGTGACGGTCTCGTCGGTGAGGAAGACCGTGACGGAGATACGCATGGGGCATCTGTACCGGGCACCGGCCCATCTGTCCATACCGACTGGTCGGAATCGGGCACGGGCGGTGTGCCGGCCGGCGCCGGGACGTACCGGCCCTCCCCTCTGCCGCGCTCCCCCGTTGCGCCCGGCCGGGCCGCGGGGGAGGCTGGCAGGCGTGCGTCCCGCGACCGCCGGCGCGTGACACGCCCCGCACGGGGCCGGGCCGGCGTTCCCGCGGTGCGCAGCCCGTGCCCGCAGAGAGCAGGAGATCCTGAGACATGCCAGGCCGCGCCGACCTCAAGCACCTCGTCGTGACCCGCCTGCAGCGGCACGTCGCCAACCCGCTGAACCGGCGCCTGCCGTTCCAGACCCTGCTGGAGACCACCGGCCGCAAGTCCGGCCTGCCCCGGCCGACACCGGTGGGCGGACGACGGATCGGCGACTCCTTCTGGCTGGTCTCGGAGTTCGGCCGCAAGTCGCAGTACGTGCGCAACATCGAGGCCGACCCCCGCGTCCGCGTCCGCGTCGCCGGCCGCTGGCACCACGGCACCGCCCATCTCCTCCCCGACGACGACGCCGTGGCCCGGCTGCGTTCCCTGCCGCGCCTCAACAGCACGGCGGTACGGGCGTTCGGCACGGACCTGCTGACGGTCCGGGTGGACCTGACGGACTGAGCGCGGACCCCGCGCCCCCAAGTCGTCTTACGGCACTCCGCCTGACGCTTCGTCAGCGGTGATCGCCGGGCGAACCGGATGCGGAGACCGTGTGAGGGCCTTGTGGACCGGAACCCGCCACCTGTGATCGGCGTCTCCCACGGCTGACGCAACCCCCCGGAACAAGGCAAACTGACGGGGTTGTTCGTGATGCCGAGGGGGACGAACGCATGGACGGTCGGCCGCGAGTACCCGAGCAGCGGCGTGCCGCCTCCGCGGCCACCGCGGAGGCGGCCCCGCTGCGCTTCGGCGTGCTCGGCCCGGTACGGGCCTGGCGCGGCGAGGAGACACTCAGCACGGGCTCCCCCCAGCAGCGCGCCCTGCTCGCCGCCCTGTTGCTGCGCGGAGGCCGTACGGCCACGGCGGCGGAACTGATCGACGCGCTGTGGGGGTCCGAGCCACCGTCCCAGGCGCTGGCGGCGGTCCGCACCTACGCGTCCCGGCTGCGCAAGAGCCTGGATCCCGGCGTGCTGGTCAGCGAGTCCGGCGGCTACGCCGTCCGCGGGCTGCGCGAGGGCGCCCTGGACGCGGCGGTCGCCCAGGACCTGGCGACGCAGGCGGAGAAGGCCCGGGCCGCCGGGGACCTCTCCCACGCGCGCACCCTGCTGAACGAGGCACTGGCGCTCTGGGACGGCGAACCGCTCGCGGGCGTCCCCGGCCCCTACGCCGAGGCCCAGCGGGCCAGGCTGGAGGAATGGCGGCTCGGCCTGCTGGAGGCGCGCCTGGACATGGACCTGGAACAGGGCTGCCACGCCGAGGCCGTCTCGGAACTGACCGCCCTGACCGCGGCGCACCCGCTGCGCGAACGCCTGCGCGAGCTGCTGATGCTGGCCCTGTACCGCAGCGGCCGGCAGGCGGAGGCCCTCGCCGTGTACGCCGACACCCGCCGCCTGCTGGCCGAGGAACTCGGCGTGGACCCGCGTCCCGGCCTGCGAGAACTCCAGCAGCGCATCCTCCGGGCGGACCCGGCCCTGGCCGAATGCTCGGCCCCCGTGGCGGAGCCCGCCGCGGTGTCCGTCCGCCCGGCCCAGCTCCCGGCGTCCGTGCCCGACTTCACCGGCCGGGCCGCGTCCGTGTCGGAGCTGAGCGAGGTGCTGTCCTCGGCGTCCGAGGCGGAGGGCCGGGTGATGGCGGTGTCGGCGCTGGCCGGCATCGGCGGTGTCGGCAAGACGACCCTGGCGGTGCACGTGGCCCACCGCGCCCGCACCGCCTTCCCCGACGGCCAGCTGTACGTGGACCTGCAGGGCGCGGGCCCCCGTCCCGCCGAACCGGAGACCGTCCTCGGCTCCTTCCTGCGCGCCCTCGGCACCGCCGACTCGGCGATCCCCGACTCGCTGGCGGAACGGGCGGCCCTGTACCGCTCGGTCCTGGACGGGCGCCGGGTCCTGGTCCTGCTGGACAACGCCAAGGACGCGGCCCAGGTACGGCCCCTGCTGCCCGGCACGGCGGGCTGCGCCGCCCTGGTCACCTCCCGGGTCCGCATGCTCGACCTCGCCGGGGCCCACCTGGTCGACCTGGACGTGATGTCCCCCGACGAGGCCCTCTGCCTCTTCACGAGGATCGTCGGCGAGGAACGGGTGGCCGCGGAACGCGAGGCCGCCCTGGACGTGGTCGCCGCCTGCGGCTTCCTCCCCCTCGCGATCCGTATCGCCGCCTCCCGGCTGGCGGCCCGCCGCACCTGGACGGTGTCCGTCCTGGCGGCCAAGCTCGCCGACGAACGCCGCCGCCTGGACGAGCTGCAGGCCGGTGACCTCGCCGTGAAGGCCACCTTCGAACTCGGCTACGGCCAGCTGGAACCCGCCCAGGCCCGGGCCTTCCGCCTGCTGGGCCTGGCCGACGGCCCCGACCTCTCCCTGGCGGCGGCGGCAGCGGTCCTGGACCTCCCCGAGGACGACACGGAGGACCTGCTGGAGTCCCTGGTGGACACGTCCCTGCTGGAGTCGGCGGCACCCGGCCGCTACCGCTTCCACGACCTGGTCCGGCTCTACGCCCGGGCGTGCGCGGAGCGGGACGAACAGCCGCCGAGCGAACGGGAGGCGGCGCTGTCCCGGCTGCTGGACTTCTACCTGGCGACGGCGGCGGGGGTCTACGCCATCGAGCGGCCCGGGGACCGGCTGGTGGACCACCGGGAGGCGACGGCGTACCCGGGGCTGACGTTCGACGACCGGCACCAGGCCCGCGACTGGCTGTACGCGGAGGCCACGGCCCTGTTGGCATGCGTGCGCCAGTCCACTGCCGCCGGCCGCCTCAGGCGCGCCGTGGATCTGCTGTGGGCCGCCATCGACCTGACCGAGTCGGGCGCCAACTCCCGGGAGTACGAGGCGACCGGCGCCTCCATCCGCGCCGCGGCACGGGCTGTGGCCGACCGGCACGCGGAAGCACGCGCCCTCGTCACACTGGCCAACGCCCACCATCTGACGGGCCGGTTCGAACTCGCCGACGAGGAGGCCGGCCAGGCGCTGCGGCTCGCGGACCTGACGGGGGACCCCCTCCCCTGCTGCTGGGCCTCCAACATGCTGGGCATCATCGCGCTGTACCAGGGCCGGTTCGAGGACGGCGAGAAGCACCTGACCCGCGCCATCGACAGCTTCCGCTCCTGCGCGGACCGCCCGGGCGAGGCCAGCGCCCTGTGCAACCTCTCGCGTATCCGGCTGGCCATGGGACACACCCGCAGCGCCGTCTCCCTGGCACAGCAGGGCACCGACATGTACGACGACATGGGGCACGCCCTGAAGGGCGCCAACGGCCGGTACGCGCTGGGTCTCGCGCTCACCCAGTGCGGCCGGTACGAGCAGGCCGCGGAGCGTCTGGAGGAAGCGCTCTCGGTGTTCCGGGACAGCCGGCAGCGTCTGTGGGAGGGCATGTCGCTGTTCCGGCTCGCGGAACTCGCCCTGGCGGCCGGACGCCCGGCGCAGGCCGCGACCGACGCCGAGACGGCGCTCGCCCTCCTGCGCGACGTCGGGGGCGACTGGCGGCGCGGGAACGTGCTCACCGTGCTGGGCCGCGCCCTCACCGGCATCGGGCAGCCCGGCCGGGCACAGGTCTGCTGGCAGGAGGCGCTCGAGATCTTCGACGCCCTGAAGGCCACGGAGGCCGAGGAGGTCAGGGCTCTCCTCCAGCCGCGTGCCCTCGCCTGACGCCGCGTGCGTTCATCGTTCGTTTATCGCCCCAGGGCACTCTCGTGCTGTCGGTCCGTCGCGTCGGGGGGCACGCCGGCCGGCGAGCGGCCGCACCGTAAGGTGTAGCGGCCCGAAGGCCCGTCCGGTGGCACTCGGGGGAGTGCCGGACGGGCCTTCCAGCCCACGCCGTAAGAACTTTCAGGGGAGCGAAGTCATGAGCGACAACCAGACGACCGAGGCAGCGGCGGCGAACACCGAGGCGGCCGAGATCACCACGCTGAACAGTCACGCAACCATCCAGCCGGTGAAGCTGAGCCCCGTCTCGGGTGACGGGTCCACCGGCGAGGCCACGCCGGACAACTCGCACGCCACCGACGAGACGGTCTGACCGGCCTCTCGTCCGACGGGGGAATCGGCCGCGGCGGCGCGGAGGGGGAGCCGTCGCGGCCGAGGCGTGTCCGGGAACGGGCGGCGCCGGACTCCGGGAGCCATCGGCACCGGGTCGGGGAGCCGCTCCCACCGCCCCCGGTCCGCCGGCCGTACCGTCTGGCGGGTGCCGGGCGCCGGGGGTAGCGTCGGCCGTGGACGGCCGCCGTCCGGAGCCCTTCCGTGTACACCGGTTCGACGGCCGTCGCGCCCTACGCGGTCCGCGCGGTCCCCGTGCCCTTCTCCGCGTCCAGCGCGTACACGCACCGGTCCTTGCTGCACGCGTACACCACCCCGTCCCGGACGACCGGCGAGCCGGTGATCTCGCCGCCCGTGGCGAGCTTCCAGCGCAGCCGGCCGTCGTCGGCCTTGAGGGTGTACAGCAGGTGGTCGGTGGAGCCGAAGTGGATGCGGCCCTCCGCCACGGCGGGCGAGCCGACGACGTCACCGCCCGCCTGGAAGCGCCACTTGGGTGTGCCGGTGACCGCGTCCAGGGTGTACAGGCCCTTTCCGCTGCCGACGTGCACGTGCCCGGCGGCCACCAGGACGGGTTCCACCGAGGAGCGGCCCTCCGTCGCGATGCGCCAGCGGTCGCGGCCGTCGGCGGCGTCGAGGGCGTAGACCGTGCCGAGGTAGTCGGCGAGGTAGACACCGCCGCCGGTGACGGCCGGGCCGGGGGCGAACGCCGGCGGGCACAGGAAGACCGCGGGGGCCTCGAAGTGCCAGCGGACCATGCCGCTCGCCGCCTCGACGGCGAGGACCCGGGTGCCGGCGGAGAGGTAGACGCAGCCGTCGCCGGCCGGGGCGAGACGGACCGGGACGCCGCCGCAGGAGGCCGCGTCGCCGATGGGGTACGACCAGCGTTCCTCGCCGGTGCGGGCCTCCAGGGCGCGCAGCCGGGCGTCCTGCCACACGTAGACCGTGCCGTCGTGGACGACCGGGCCCGCCTCGGGGGACTCGAAGTCGGTCTGGCAGCCGGTGATCTCCCACAGCTTCTGGCCGTTGGACGCGTCCCAGGCCTGCGCGCCGCCGCCCCGGGTGCCGGTGACGACGGTGCCGCGGTCGGCGTTCAGGGAGTACACCCAGGCGTCCGTGGACAGCCGCCACAGGTCGGTGCCCTCGCGGGCGTCCAGGGCGAACAGGGTGGGGCCGTCGGAGGCGTGGACCCGGCCGTCCGCCACGGCCATGGACCAGGCCACGTCCCGCGTCTTGAACCGGCGGCGGCCGGTGGCCACGTCCAGGGCGTGCACCTCGAAGGAGGTGACGTAGACGAGGTCGCCGTCGACCGACGGGGTGCCCCAGACGTCGTTGGACATGCGGAAGCGCCAGGGGCGCCAGCCGCCCGACGTCTCCGGGGGCGCCGGCGGGAGGGGCGGTACGGCGGGGTCGGCGCCGGCCACGCCGGGGCGGGGCCGGGACCAGCCGGCCACCAGGCCGGCCTCGGGCGGGGGCGCCTTGACGGCGGCGGCGCGGGCGTCGGCGACCCGGGGGCCGGGACCGATGGGCACCTGGGCGCCGGCCAGCCGGACCGGGCCGGAGTCGGGGGCGCCGGCCGGGGTGGGTACGGACGCCGGGACCGGGGGGTCGTAGGGCGGCGGCGGGGGGACGGCCTGCCGGCCGCCGCTGCGGGGGCCGCCGGTGGTGACGGGGACGGCCTTGACGGCCGTACGGCCGCCGCGGCGGGTCTCGATGAGCGCGACCGCCTTCTCCGGCAGCCAGGCGGAGGCGGTGCCGCTGTCGTCGGAGCCGGAGCCGAACAGGTGCGGGGCGAGCTGCGCCTGGAGGTCGGCGGGGCTGGGGCGGCCGGTGGCCTCCATCTGCATGCAGGCGTCGATGAGCGGGCGCAGTTCGTCCGGGAGGCCGGTGAGGTCGGGGCCCTCGCGGAGCAGCATGAAGACGGTCTCGACCGGGTTGGCGCCGTGGAAGGGCGGGTGGCCGGTGGCCGCGAAGACGAGGGTGGAGCCGAGCGAGAACACGTCGCTGGCGCCGGTGACGCTGCGGGAGTCCTTGGCCTGCTCCGGGGACATGTAGGCGGGGGTGCCGACGGCGACGTTCGTCATCGTCAGCCGGGTGTTGGAGACGCCGGAGGCGATACCGAAGTCGATCACCCGGGGGCCGTCCTCGACGACGAGGACGTTGGACGGCTTCAGGTCGCGGTGGACCAGGCCCGCGCCGTGGATGGACTGGAGGGCCTCGGCGACGCCCGCCGCGAGCCAGCGCACGGCCTGCGCGGGGAGCGGCCCGCACTCGTTCACTATCTCTTCCAGCGAGGGCGCGGGCACGTAGGCGGTGGCCAGCCAGGGCACGGCGGCGCGCGGGTCGGCGTCGACCACGGCCGCGGTGTAGAAGCCGGAGACCGCGCGGGCCGCCTCGACCTCGCGGGTGAAGCGGACGCGGAAGAGCTGGTCCTCGGCCAGCTCGGTGCGCACCGTCTTGATCGCCACGCGCCGGCCGGACGCCGAGCGCGCGAGATAGACCAGCCCCATGCCGCCGGCCCCCAGCCGGCCCAGCACCTCGAACGGCCCGATCCGCCGCGGATCGTGCTGTGTCAGCTGATCCACCACTTGCCTGCCACCTCCCCGTACGAGCCGCGCCATCCACATATGTACGCGACCGAAGTGCAGCGTCTCACCACCGCACCGCCGTGGCGCCACGCACCCTGATTCTTCCTGGCCGGGCGGCTGGTTGCGAACCCGGTCAGATATCGGGGTGTCTTACGCCAAAGCGGACGCGTCAGCGCTCCAGCAGCGCGAACGACGCCCCCTGATTGTCGGTGACGACGGCCACGCGTCCGTACGACGTCTCGAAGGGTGGCGCCTGCACCCGGCCGCCGAGCCGTCCCACGGCCCCCAGGGCGTCCGCCAGCTCCGCGACCCGGAAGTGGGTGAGGAAGTGCGGGGGCATCTCGGCGGGGAACACCTCGGTGACCTCGGCGCGGCCGAAGTCGGGTTCGGCGCCGCCGAACAGGGCGTCGTGGAAGAGGCCGCCGTAGAAGGCGTTGGCGCCGGCGGTGTCCCGGGTGTACAGCTCGGCCCAGACGAAGGTGCCGGGCTCGTGCCGCCGGTCGAAGCCGCGGTGGGTGCCGGGCTGCCACAGCCCGAACACCGCGCCCTCGGGGTCGGCGGCCAGGGCGGCGGTCCCGAGGTCGCCCACCGGGAACGGGGCCATGACCACCTGCCCGCCGGCCGCCGTGATCCGCCGGCCGAGGGCCTCGGCGTCCGAGGTGGCGAAGGAGACGGTCCAGACGGTGGGCATACGGCCGTCCGACTTCGGGGCCAGGGAGGCGACGAGGCCGCCGTCCAGCCGCGCCCACACGCCGGAGCCGTGGGCCTCCTCGAACGTCCACCCGAAGAGTCCGCCGTAGAACCGCTTGCCCGCCGCCACGTCGGGCAACTGGGCGTCCACCCAGCAGGGGACTCCCTCCCCGTACACCTCTTCGTTCCTGGATGCCCTGTTTTCGGCCATGCGGTCAACGTAACCGGGTCGCGCGCACCGCGCAGACCAGGCACACCATCCCCGATCCCCTCGCGCACCCCATTTGCAGTCGGCCGAATCGCGCTCCCATCACCCCTCGGTAAGCTGACGACATGACAGGACAAGTGCGTACCGTCGACGGCCGCGTGGCCGGCCGGCGTGGGCAGGCGACCCGGCAGAAGCTGCTCGACTGCCTCAGCGAGATGCTCACCTCCTCCCCCTACCGGGACGTCAAGGTCATCGATGTCGCCCGGAAGGCGGGTACGTCGCCCGCGACCTTCTACCAGTACTTCCCGGATGTCGAGGGCGCCGTCCTGGAGGTCGCCGAGCAGATGGCGGCCGAGGGCACGGGGCTGACCGAGCTGCTCGAGGGACGCACCTGGGCCGGCCGGTCGGGCTGGCAGACCGCCCAGGAACTCGTGGACGGGTTCCTGGACTTCTGGCGCCGCAACGACGCCATCCTGCGGGTGATCGACCTCGGTGCGGCCGAGGGGGACAAACGGTTCTCCAAGATCCGCACGAAGATCCTGAACTCGGTGAACACCTCGCTCGCCGGCTCCATCGCCGAACTCCAGTCCAAGGGCAGGGTCGACAAGGACGTGAACCCGGCGGCGGTGGCCGGTGCGCTGGTCGCCATGCTCGCGGCGGTGGCGGGCCACCAGAAGGGCCCCTCGTCCTGGGGGGTGAAGGCGGCCGAACTCAAGCCCGCTCTGGCGCTCTTGGTGCACCTGGGGGTGACCGGCAGGAAGCCGAGCAAGTAGCGCCCACTCCTTTTTCCCGGTCCACGTCCTGTCTGGCAGGCGGTGGTTCACCCGAGGTGGACCACCGCCTTTGTCATCGGGTCCTGTCCTGGGCCGGCAACGGCCGGTCCCGCACCACGTGTTTCATCACCAGCGTCGACGTCAGCCGCTGCACCCCCGGCAGGGTCGCCAGCCGCTCGTCGTACAGCCGCTGGAAGGCGGCCAGGTCGGCGGTGGCGACCCGGAGCAGGTAGTCCGGCTCCCCGAAGAGCCGCTGGGCGTCCAGCACGTGCTCCAGCTCACCGACCGCCCGCTCGAACCCGGCGACCGTGTCCCGGTCCTCCTGCCGCATGGACACGAAGACCAGCGCCTCGAAGTTCAGCCCGAGCGCCGCCGCGTCCACCACCGCGCGGTAGCCCTGGATGGCGCCGGACCGCTCCAGCTCCCGCAGCCGCCGGTGGCAGGGCGAGACGCTCAGCCGCACCCGGGCGGCCAGCTCGGTCACGGTCAGCCGCCCGTCCTGTTGCAGCTCGGCAAGGATTTTCCGGTCCACGTCGTCCATGAAGAAAATACTTGCCCAGACCACGCGATCATGGGCAAATTTCGGGAACACTTTCGGGCCATTCGCGCCTAATGTCCCCGGCATGGACTCGGGACTGCTCTTCTCCTTCCTCGTCGTGGACCTGCTGCTGGTGTGCGTGCCGGGCGCCGACTGGGCGTACGTCATCGCGGGCGCCCTGCGCGGCAGCCCGGTCCCGCGCGCGGTGGCGGGCCTGGTCTGCGGATACGCCCTGCACACCGCCCTGGCGACGGCCGGCCTCGCGGTGCTGGTGGCCGGCTCCCCCCGGCTGCTGACGGCGCTGACCGTGGCCGGCGCCGGGTACCTGCTGTGGCTGGGCTGGGGCGTCCTGCGCCGTCCGGTGGTCCCCGGCGCCGCCGACGCGCCGCCGCCTGCCGGGCGGCCCTTCCTGCGGGGCGCGACGATCAGCGGCCTCAACCCCAAGGGCCTGCTGCTCTACCTCTCCGTCCTCCCCCAGTTCCTCACCCTGCGGGGCGCCCACCTCCCCGTGCCCGCGCAGACGGCGGCACTGGGGCTGCTCCACATGGCGTGCTGCGCGGCCGTCTACCTCACCGTCGGCGTCCTCGCCCGCGCCCTGCTCGCCGCCCGCCCGGCGGCGGCGCGCGCGGTGACCCGCACCTCCGGGGCGGCGATGCTGGGCATCGGCGCCCTGCTGCTGGTGGAACGGCTGGCGACGCTCTGAGCCGTGCCGTCCCGCGGTGCCCGACCGCGTGGTCCCCGGGGACGGTGGCGCCGTAAGGGAGTGAGACCGCCCCCACCGGTGATACTCGCCCCATGGCACAAAAGGATCTCCACGCACTCCTCCGCTCGCTGCGCGTCTGGGACCCCGGGGTGACGGAGCTGCGCCCCTTCGATCCGGACACGGCCCCTCCCACGCCGCTGACCCTGTTCACGGACTGGTTCGCGGAAGCGGTGGCGGCGGGCCAGCCGGAGCCGCACACCATGTCGCTGGCGACCGCGGACGAGGAGGGCCGGCCGGATGCGCGGATCGTGATGCTGCACGGCGCCGACGCGGACGGCTGGTCCTTCGCCACGCACGCCACGAGCCGGAAGGGCCGCCACCTGAGCGTCCGGCCGTATGCCGCCCTCACCTTCTACTGGCCGGTGCTCGGTCGGCAGGTGCGGCTGCGGGGGCCGGTGGCGGCGGCGCTGCCGCAGGAGAGCCAGGCCGATCTGCACGCGCGCTCCACCGGTGCGCTGGCAGCCGCGCTGACCGGACGGCAGAGCGAGGAGCTGTCCTCGGCGGCCGAGCTGCGGGAGGCTTCGGAGGCGGCGTGGGAGAGGGCGCGGGAGAACCCGGAAGAGCCGTCGCCGACCTGGACGCTGTACCGGGTCCGCCCGGAGACGGTGGAGTTCTTCCAGGGTGACGCGCGACGGCAGCACCTCCGGCTGGAGTACCGGAGCACGGGGTTCGGCTGGAGCAGGGGCCTGCTGTGGCCGTGAGGACGCCGGCCGCGCACTGAGACGGGGGTCGGCTGTGGCCGTGCGGGCGGCTGGAGTTCCGCCGCGACCGGGCCCCGTGATCAATTCGCAACCGATTCCGGTCTTGACCGAGACCCATCAACCGGGTGTGTGATTACGCTCCGGCTCATGGCCGTCTCGCGTCCCTCCCCCGTCCACCTCTCGCCGACCCCCGCCGACCGCCCGGTCTACGTCATCGGCGCCGGTCCGGGCGGCCTGGCCGCCGCCCACGCGCTGCGGGCGCGGGGCGTACGGGCCGTGGTGCTGGAGAAGTCCGACCGGGTGGGCGCCTCGTGGCGACGGCACTACGACCGGCTGCGGCTGCACACCACCCGGCGGCTGTCCACGCTGCCCGGCCTCGCCATCCCCCGCCGGTTCGGGCGCTGGGTGGCCCGGGACAACGTGGTGCGCTACCTGGAGAAGTACGCCGAACACCACCGGCTGGAGATCGTCACCGGGGTGGAGGTGCACCGCGTCGAGCGGTCCGGGGACGGCACCGGCTGGCTGCTGCACGCCTCCGGCGGGCGGGAGCTGACCGGCACCGCGGTGGTCGTCGCCACCGGTTACAACCACACCCCGCGCGTCCCCGACTGGCCCGGCCGGGAGACGTACACCGGGGAGTTCCTGCACGCGGGCGACTACCGCGCCGCCGGGCCGTACGCCGGCCGGGACGTGCTCGTCGTCGGCATCGGGAACACCGGCGCGGAGATCGCCGTCGACCTGGTCGAGGGCGGGGCCGCGCGGGTGCGGCTGGCGGTGCGCACGGCGCCGCACATCCTGCGCCGGTCGACCCTCGGCTGGGCCGCCCAGTACTCGGCCGTGCTGGTCCGGCGGCTGCCGGTGCGGCTCGTGGACCGGCTCGCCGGGCCGGTGACCCGGCTGAGCACCCCGGACCTGTCCGCGTATGGACTGCCGCGCCCGGACACCGGCCTGTACAGCAGGGTGCGGCAGGGCGCGATCCCGGTCCAGGACGTCGGCCTGACCGACGCCGTGCGCCGGGGCAGGGTGGAGATCGTCGCCGCCGTCGAGGCGTTCGACGACGGGAAGGTGGTCCTCGCCGACGGCGGCCGGATCACGCCCGACGCGGTGATCGCGGCGACCGGGTACGTCCGGGCACTGGAGGGGCTCGTCGGGCACCTCGGGGTGCTGGACGAACGCGGACGGCCGGTGGTGCACGGCGGCCGTACGCCCGCGCAGGCGCCCGGCCTGTACTTCACCGGCTTCACCAACCCGATCAGCGGGATGCTGCGGGAGCTGGCGATCGACGCGCGCAGAATCGCACGGGCCGTCGCCAGGAGTCTTCCCGCCCGGGGGTGACCCCGCCGGGCACCCTCACACGGCGACCGTGCGGGCGGCCGTGCCGCGGCGGATGACCAGGGACATCAGGGCCGCCGCCGCACACAGGGCGCCGGAGGCGTACCAGACGAGGTCGTAAGAGCCGAGGACGTCGTGGGCGAGGCCGCCGAGGTAGGCGACGAGGGCCGCGCCGATCTGGTGGGAGGCGAGGACCCAGCCGAAGACGATGGCGCTGTCCTCGCCGAACCGCTCGCGGCACAGCGCCAGGGTGGGCGGGACGGTGGCCACCCAGTCCAGGCCGTAGAAGACGATGAAGAAGAGCATCGGCGGGTGCACGGCGGGGCCCAGCAGCATCGGCAGGAAGAGCAGCGACAGCCCGCGCAGGGCGTAGTAGACGGCGAGCAGACGGCGCGGTTCGAAGCGGTCGGTGAACCAGCCGGAGGCGATCGTGCCGACGACGTCGAACACGCCGATCACCGCGAGCAGCGAGGCCGCCGTCGTCACGGGCATCCCGTGGTCGTGCTCGGCCGGCACGAAGTGGGTCTGGATCAGTCCGTTGGTGGAGGCACCGCAGATCGCGAAGGTGCCGGCGAGCAGCCAGAAGGTGCCCGTCCGGGCGGCGGAGAACAGGACGGCGAGCGTGCGGCGGGCGGCGCCGGTGACGGGCGCCGGCTTGGGCACGAACTCCCGCGACCCGTAGGGCGCCGCGCCCACGTCGGCCGGGTGGTCACGCAGCAGCAGCCAGACGAAGGGCACCACCGCGAGCGCGGCCAGGGCGACGGTCACCGCGGCGGGACGCCAGTGGTGCCGCTCGACGATCCGGGACAGCAGCGGCAGGAAGATCAGCTGTCCGGAGGCGGAGGCCGCGGTGAGGATGCCGCTGACCAGGCCGCGCCGCTCGGTGAACCAGCGGTTGGTGACGGTCGCGGCGAAGGCCAGCGCCATGGAGCCGGTACCGAGGCCGACCAGCAGGCCCCAGCACAGCCACAGTTGCCAGGCCGCCGTCATCCACACCGTCAGCCCGGAGCCGGCCGCGATCACGGTGAGCGCGATGGCGACCACACGCCGGATGCCGAAGCGGTCCATCAGCGCGGCGGCGAAGGGCGCGGTGAGGCCGTACAGCGCGAGGTTGAGGGAGACGGCCGCGCCGATGGTGCCGCGTGACCAGCCGAACTCCTGGTTCAGCGGGTCGACGAGCAGGCCGGGCAGGGAGCGGAAGGCGGCCGCGCCGATGATCGTGACGAACGTGACGGCGGCGACGAACCAGGCGCGGTGCACGCGGTGGTGCCGGGCGGGTGAGGCCTGGAGAGGGGCGGGAGCGGCGTCCGGGGCGGGGGCTGGGCTTGTCCGAGTCACGTCATCCAGCCTCCGGTCCCCGTGGGCGGGCGACGAGTGGCCCGGAGGACAGCCTTCGCTACGATCGGGCCATGACGTCCACAGGGGAATCCCGGCCGCACCGGATCGCCGTCCTCGCCCTGGACGGCCTGCTGCCCTTCGAACTCGGCATCCCGCACCGGATCTTCGGCCGCCCGCGGGACGCGCGGGGACGGCGCCTGTACGAGGTCGTGACCTGCTCGGTCCGGCCGCCGGGCCCGGTCGTGACGGACGCCGACTTCGCGGTGCACGTCGCCCACGGCCCCGAGGCGCTGGCCACGGCCGACACGGTGATCGTCCCGGCGTCGTACGAACTCGGCCCGGTCCACGACGAGGGCCGGCTCACCGACGACCTGGCCGCCGCCCTCGCCCGCATCCGCCCCGGCACCCGGCTCGCCTCCATCTGCACCGGCGTCTACGTCCTCGCCGCCGCCGGCTACCTCGACGGCCGCCCGGCGACCACGCACTGGGCGCACGCGGAACACCTCCAACGGCTGTTCCCGCGGATCAGGGTGGACGCGGACGTGCTGTTCGTCGACGACGGCGACGTGCTGACCTCGGCCGGTGTGGCCGCCGGCATCGACCTGTGCCTGCACATGGTCCGCCGCGACTTCGGCACGGCCGTCGCCAACGAGGTCGCCCGGAGCACGGTCGTACCGCCCCACCGTGACGGCGGCCAGGCCCAGTACATCCACCGCCCGGTCCCCGACCCCCAGCTGGCCACGACGGCCACCGCCCGCGCCTGGGCGCTGGCCCGGCTGCACGAACCGATCCAGCTGCGGGACATGGCCGGGCAGGAGGCCATGTCGGTACGCACGTTCACCCGCCGCTTCCGGGAGGAGGTCGGCGTCAGCCCCGGCCAGTGGCTCACCCGGCAGCGCGTGGAACGTGCCCGGCATCTGCTGGAATCCACCGGTCTGTCCATGGACCGGGTGGCCCGGGAGGCGGGCTTCGGCACGGCCCAGTCGATGCGGCAGCACCTCCAGCAGACGCTCGGGGTGACGCCGACGGCGTACCGGCGGACGTTCCGGGCGGGTAGCGGCACCCGCCCGTGAGCACCGGGCCGCCGCGCGGCGAAAAGTTATCCACAGCCTGTGGAGAAACGAGACGGCGCGCGTTCGCCCGCCGCCATGGGGCACCAACGCGCCGGCAGTGATGTGCGGGATGCCGGTCACTCGCCCGGCACGGGCATGACGGCAGGGGGCGCGGTCGGCGGCGCGCCCCCCCGAGCGTCCCGCGCGCGCCGCCCTCCGATGCGACCCGCGCTCGACGAGGGCCGCCGTCACCCGGGCCCTCGCCGTCCCCTCGCGGCGGATCGACGTCCACCAGCCTGATCAAGCAGCCGGCTGACGTCAACGCCGGTACGGGCGTTGCCCGTCCGCGAACTGTGCGCCGACCCCGCGCACGGGTGCACCACCGGCGCACCACCGCGCAGGCGGACTACACCACCTCGAACGCGAAGCCCTCGTACGCGGACATTGCGCCCCCGTACGCCATCGCCGCGCTGTCCCGGGGCTTGGAACAGCGGTCCAGCTCGCACCAGATGCTCTTCCCGGTGCCGTCGGGGCTCCAGCCCCAGCGGTCGGCCAGGCAGTCCACGAGGGCCAGGCCACGGCCACCGGTGGCGTCGTTGCCGGCGCAACGGGGCACGGGTGCGCGGGAACTGGCGTCGGCCACCTCCACCCGTACCGTGGCCGGCGCGGTCTTCCCGGCCACCGGGCCCGGCAGACGAAGGCGCAGCACAGCCGGTCGGCCGGTGTGCACCACGGCGTTGGTCACCAGCTCGGAGACGAGCAGGATCAGGGTCTCGGCCAGCGGTTCGTCGGCCGTTATCCCCGACCCGGCGAGCCGCGAGCGGGCCCACTTCCTGGCCCGTCCCACCTCCGCGGGGTCGGGCCGGATCTCCAGCTGCACTTGAAGCACCTGCACCGCTCACACCATCCGAACCGGCGGACACATGACCCCGCGCCGGCCGCGCGCCGCGGCGTCAGCCGCGGCGGCGATCACGACGAGGGCCACGATCGTAGCCATTTTCTGCATGGCCAGGACAACGGCCAGAGCAGGGGTCACGTTGTGTGACTCCCTTGCGAGACAGCATGGTTGACGTACAGTCACCCCAACAAGCGCTTCGGGCATATTCCCGCGCGAAGGAGTACGCGTGAGGCATACTGTGCGACGCTCGTGCCGGGGAGTCGAACAGGCGCCGGCCGAAGGCCCGACCGCCCTGCCAGCAGCGGCGCGCACCGCACGGTCCGGCATCGCCCCAGGGGCATCACCGGCCCGGCTCGTCCGCGCAGCCACTCGCATCCCACACAAGGTACCGGAGCGGACGCCCGACTCCAGGCCGTGACAAGTCGCGGTATGGACACAACCCGATATCAACGCTCTGTGACGCCGACACGCCACGATCCGCGACATCGCAGGCCAAAGCTTGGTCAGCGGATGGCGATCCTCCAGACGAGGACGCCCGTGGAACCCGGCGCCCGGGACGGGCGCTTCCGGTCACATCCGGCTCAGGCTCGCCGTGGCGAAGAGAACGTCCCTGATCGCCCGGCGGTCGCCGTGCTGGCCCGCCGCGGCGTCCTCCGGGGAGATGTGGCCCGCGGCCAGGTGACAGAACTCCACGCCGTCCAGGGCGACATGCGCCACCTCGTGGTCGGCGGAGCCCACCGCCGCCGGTGAGTCGAGCGGGATCAGCCACTCGCCGCCGGCCGCGCCCTCGATCTCCAGGCGCAGGCTGCGTCCGGGGGCGCCGGCCGGGACCAGGTGGGGTGTCCCGCCGCCCGGTGCGGACAGGCCCGCACGGCGGCGTCCGGCGAGAACCACCGGCAGCAGCCGGGCCGCGAGGTCGATCATCCGGTTGAGGTGACGCGGGGCCGGCGGCTCGTACGGGTAGTGCACCGCCTCCGCGATGTCCGCGGCGTGCACCCAGCACTCGAAGGCGCGGTCCAGCATCGCGTCGTGCAGGGGCAGGGCGAAGTCGCCGTACGTCACCGGCAGTCCGCCGGCGTGGCCGCCCGTGAAGGCCACCGTCCGCACCAGGCTGTGGCTCTGCTCCCGCCAGGGTCCGCGCACCGTGCGGGTCGGCGGGAAGCGGGAGGCCCGCCAGTACGCCTCCGTGCGCCCGGCCGGGCCGGTGACGCCGTCGCCCCGCCCGGGCGCCGCGGGGAGCGGGTCCTCCAGGCCGAGCGCCGCCGCGACCAGCCCGTCGACCGACAGCAGGTGCGCGATGACCCCGGCGACCGTCGTACGGCGGCTCGTCGGGCGGTCGTCGTCGAACCAGCGCAGCCGCACCGGCGCGTGCCACTCCGCGTCGCCGAAGTCCTGGAGCAGCGCGTCCAGGCGCGCGGTCTCGGCGTCGTAGGGCACGGCCCAGTCGGGCACCGGGATACGCGGCGGCCGGCGGCTCAGGCAGTTCTTCAGGACGCGGGTGCGCAGTGCGGGGTTCAGGTCGAGGCTCTCCGGCTGGTACAGCAGGCCGACCGCCTCGCGCAGCCGGCGGGCCTCGTCGGCGCAGCCGCCGCAGTCGCCCAGGTGTTCCTCGACGGCCGCCGTCTCCGCCGCGGAGCAGGCGGCCAGCGCCCAGGCGCCGAGGAGCGACTTCAGGACGCCGTGCGACAGTTCGGGCGGCGCGGGGGCGTGGTCCGCGGGGGCGTGGTCCGCCGGGCCGGTGAGGCCGGGCGGCCGGGGGCCGTCGTCCTCGACGCAGGCGCGGGGTGTGGATATCCGGGACTGCCTGGCCGGGCCGGGACCGCCGGTGCCGTGGGACGCGTTGCCCGCGCGGGCCCCGGCGCCGGGGTCGTCGTGGGCGGGGTGTCCGGGGTCCGTCCCGGCGCCGCCGTGCGGCTGTTCGCCGTCGGCCTCGCGCGCGTGCCGCTCCCGCGCGCCGCGGTCCTCGCGCCCGTCGTGCGCCTCGGACCGGTCGGCGCCGCTCACGCCGCACCTCCGTGTTCCGGCGGTGTGCCGGCGTCGTGGGCGGTGGACAGCAACTGCAGGCCGAGGCGGAGCCGGCGGCGGGCCTCCTCCTCGGTGACTCCGAGGTCGGCCGCGGTCTGGCGGTAGTCGCGGCGCTGGGAGTAGGCGAGGTCCAGGGCGGCGCGCAGCGGGGCCGGCATGGAGTGGACGATGTAGTCGGCGCGGGCGGCGACCGAGGCACGGCGGACGGTGTTCTCCAGTTCCTCGGGCCGCGGCTGCTCCCGTTCCTCCCGGTCGCGCAGCCGCCGGACGGCGGCCCGGTGGGTGAGGCCGGCGATCCAGGTGCGCAGGGGCCCCTGTCCGGGGTCGTAGGTCTCGGGGTGTTCCCAGACGTGGGCGAAGATCTCGCGGGTGACGGCGTCGGCGGCCTCCTCGGCGCCGAGGACGCGGTGGGCGAGGCCGTGCACGAGGGAGGCGAACCGGTCGTAGAGCTCGCCGAGGGCCGCGGCCTCACCGCGGGCGAGCCGCTGCTGCATCTTCCGGTCCCAGCGGGGTGGTACGTCCTTCCCGGCCATGCCGTCCCCTCCCCTCGCGCGTGTCCGGCCCGACCAGCCTGTCGTCCCTGCCGTCCCGAATGTAGTCGGCACGTCTGACAGCGCACGCCCCTGTGTGTCAAAGTGCGCCCCCCGGAGCACCGCAGGTGATAGTGCCCTCTTCACACATCCTTCACGCCCGCCGCGTGTGACTCTGATCGAATTTGGTCGATAGTGACCGAAACAAGCCTCTTGTCGATCACCTGCCGTTTACCGCTTCGCGTTTCAGGGAACGGCCGCTGGGCAGCCGCCCCGAAGGAAACGTAGGAACTGCTTCCGTTTCCGGGCGGTTCCGGGAATCCGGCGAACGGAGGGGCAGGGCCGTGGTATTCAACGTGACCGGCGTCGAACAGGGCGAGTGGGCCGTGCTCCGGGTCTCCGGGGAACTGGACCTGATGACCTCCCCGGTGTTGCGTCAGCGGGTGCACGACGTCGTCGCCGAGGGACACCACAGCCTGGTCGTGGACCTCTCCGACGTCTTCTTCTGCGACTCCAGCGGAGTCGGCGTGCTCATCGCCTCCCGCCGGCTGATCCGCTCCTGCCAGGGCCGGCTCCGGCTGATCCTGCCGGACCACGGCGCGGAGGACGGCTCGCACGTCAACCGCGTCCTCGGCGCGCTCGGCGTCCGCCGCCTCTTCGACGTCCGCCCCGACCTCGACACGGCGACCACCGACGAGGCCGGGCCCCTCTCCGCCTGAGCGGCCCGCACGGCCGCGTGCGCGGCAACACCGTTGTCGCGGAATTCCCCCGGTCCTGGCACAACCGCCGGTTTCCCGCCACCCGGCAGTCATCCGCGTCGTACGCTCCCTGCCAGGCCGGCCCCACCGACGGGCGCAGCCCACATGGACGACCCACACGTAAGGCGGTCCGAACAGACATGGTCAGCACCGAGTACGAGCGCAGGATCGCCGCCCGGTTCGCCACCTTCGACCAGGACGGCAACGGCTCCATCGACCGCGCGGACTTCAGCGCGGCGGCCAAGGCCCTGCTCGCCGAGTTCACCGTGCCCGCCCGCTCCGACCGGGGCCAGGCGCTGTACGCCGGTGCGGAGGCGTTCTGGCAGGGCATGGCCGGCATCGCCGACCGGGACGGCGACCAGCGCATCACCCGCGAGGAGTTCGTCACCGGGGCGGTCAAGCGGCTGCGGGACAACCCCGGCCGCTTCGCCGAGATCGCCCGCCCCTTCCTGCACGCGGCCCTGGCCGTGGCCGGCGCCGACGACGCCGGCCGGCTGGGCACCGCCGACGCCGCGCGCGTGCTGCGGGTGCTGCGCGTGCCGGACGAGGTGGCCCGGCAGGTCGCCGCCGCCCTCGACACCGACGGCGACGGCACGATCGGCGAGGCGGAGATCGTACCGGCGTTCGCGCGCTACTTCACGGTCGCCGAGTAGCCGCCGCGGCGCGTCAGGCGAAGACGACCGTCCGCCGGCCGTTGAGCAGGATCCTGCGCTCCGCATGCCACTTGACGGCGCGCGCCAGCGCCTGGCACTCCACGTCCCGCCCGACGGCCACCAGCTGGTCCGGCGTCACGTCGTGCCCGACCCGCTCGACCTCCTGCTCGATGATCGGCCCCTCGTCGAGGTCGGCGGTGACGTAGTGCGCCGTCGCCCCGATCAGCTTCACACCCCGCGCGTGCGCCTGGTGGTACGGCTTCGCGCCCTTGAAGCTCGGCAGGAAGGAGTGGTGGATGTTGATGATGCGTCCGCTGAGCTGCTTGCAGAGGTCGTCCGAGAGGACCTGCATGTAGCGGGCGAGGACGACGAGTTCGACGTCCTCCTCGCGGACGATCTCGAGCAGCTTGCCCTCGCCCTCCGCCTTGTTCTCCCTCGTCACCGGAATGTGGTGGAAGGGGATGTTGTACGAACCCACCAGCTCCTGGAAGTCGGTGTGATTCGACACCACGCCGACGATCTCCACGGGCAGCGCCCCGATCCGCGCCCGGAACAGCAGGTCGTTCAGGCAGTGCCCGAACCGGCTGACCATCAGCAGGATCCGCATCTTCTGGTCGGCCCGGTGGATCTGCCAGTCCATGTGGAAGGAGTCGCCGATCGCGGCGAAGCTCGCCCGCAGCTTCTCCACCGTCACCGGCGCCTCGGCCGAGAAGTGGACGCGCATGAAGAACAGACCTGTGTCGTGGTCGCCGAACTGCTGGCTGTCCTCGATGTTGCAGCCGGTCATGAACAGGTAGCTGGACACGGCGTGCACGATGCCCTGCTTGTCCGGGCAGGAAAGCGTGAGGACGTACTGGTCGGCCGGCGCGGCGGCCGAGGAGGCGGACTGCTCGTTCATGCACCACAGGGTCCCATACCGGCGGCCCGCCGCTCCCGGTCGTCCGCCAGCCGGACCCGCGCTACGCGCTGCGGGTCTGGATGCGCAGGACGTCCAGGCTCTTCGGCGGCGTCTCCGGGTCGTCCCCGTCGCTCACCGACATCCGCACGTGCGCGTCGCGCGCCGCCCGCACCGCCTCCGGCCATCCGGGATGCTCCAGGTACGCGGCGACCGGGGCGTCCGGCCCGACCTGGTGCATGATCCGCAGCACCCGCAGCACAGCGGTGTCGACGAGCGCCGCCTCCTGCGAGTCGCGGAAGATGGTGCCGACGTACTTCTCCGCGGACCAGTTGTCCAGCCAGGTGTCCTCCACCAGCCGGTACACGGCGTCGGTGACGTCACCGAAGCCGTCCAGGCCGGCCAGCCAGACGTCCCGCTGGAACACCGGGTCGGAGAGCATGTGCAGCGCCGAGCGCACGTTGCTGCGCCACCGCCACCACGGCATGTCGTTCAGGGGCATGCCGCCCATGGTGGAGGAGCGACGGCCGCGACGGGAAGTGTTCTCCGAACCTTGCACGGTCATCGATCGTACGTTCCGCCCGCCGCGGGTCCCACCGGCCCCCGCAATTCATCCCGCGGTCACCCTTTGTCGACCGTGGGTCACTTCCGGGTTAGTGGTGTGAGGGAATCGTGTGTGCGCATGACCGGCAGGCGACGCACCCGCAGCACCTTCCCTCCCGCACCCTCCCGTGCTGTCAGAGCCAGCACCCTCGCGGCGGGCGCCGTGGCCCTCTGTACGTCGCTCACCGCCGCATGCGGGGTCGTGCCCGGTGCCACGGGGGGCTCCGGGGACGACCCCGTGAAGGTGATGACCTGGGCCCCGCAGGACACCGACGCGACCAACAAGCCCGGCATGCCGGCGATGGCCCGCGCCTACGCCCGGTGGGTCAACGCGCACGGCGGCATCCACGGCCGCAGCATCCAGGTGCTGACCTGCAACGACCACAACGACAGCGTGGGCGCGGCGAAGTGCGCGCGGCGGGCGGTGGACGAGGACGTCGTCGCGGTCGTGGGCTCCTACAGCCAGTTCGGCGACTCCTTCCTCGCCCCGCTGGAGGGCGCCGGCATCCCCTACGTCGGCGGCTACGGCGTCACCAACGACGAGTTCACCGGCGCCCTGTCCTATCCGGTGAACGGCGGCCAGCCCGCTCTCCTGGCCGGCCTCGGCGAGGCCCTGGCGGCCGGCTGCGGCAACGTCGCCCTGGTACGCCCCGACAGCATCGCCGGCGACCAGCTGCCCACGATGCTCGACTCGGGGCTGAGGGCGGGCGGACACTCGGACGCCGGCGACCAGCTGGCCGCGGAGGACGCCACCGAGTACGGCGGCCAGGCCGAGCGGGCGCTGCGGTACGCGACCAGGGAGACGGCGAGGAAGGGCTGTGTGGTGCCCGCACTCGGGGACCGCACGGACACCTTCATGGACTCCTTCCGGCGGGCCCGCGACGACTTCCCGCAGGTGCGCACGGCGACCGTGCTGGGCAGCGTCGACCAGACCGTGATCGACGCCACCGGCGGGGCGTCGGGGCCGTACGAGGGGTCGTACATCACCGGCTGGTACCCGGTCGCCTCCGACCCGCGGTGGGCCCCGATGAAGAAGGTGATCAACGAGGAGGCCTTCGGCGACAACCGCATCGACCCCGCGGACGCCGGTGTGCAGACCACCTGGATCGCCTACACCGTCCTCAGGGCCGCGCTGGAGCGGATCGGCGACGGCGAGGTGAGCGCCGACACCGTGCGGCACACCCTCGGCGGCGGCCTGCGCGTCTCCACCGGCGGCCTCACCCCGACCCTGCGCTGGCCCTACGAGAGCAGGCTCGCCGCGGTCGGCTTCCCGCGGCTGGTCAACGCCCACGTCACCCTCCAGGTCGTCCGCGACGGCAGGCTGGTCGCGGCCCGCAAGGGCACCGGCGGCAACGGCGGGATCACCGACATGACGGCCATCCTGGAGCACGCCGACGTGCCGTGACGGGTCCCGGCGGCCGGGACCCGTCGGGCGGTCACAGCTGGGTGGGCTGGCGCTGGGTCAGACCGTACTTCCGCGCGATCGCGTTCCACAGCGCCGCCGCCTTCGCCTTCTGCGCGCTGGCGGTGCCGCTCTCCCGGTTGCCGGCCTGCGTCTCACCGGTGGTCCGGGCGTGCCCCTTGTGGCAGACCTTGCGGCCCTTGGCCTGGTCGGCCCAGGCCGCGTAGTGGTTGTCGGCCGCGGCGGACGCCTGCCAGGCACTGGTCAGTGCGGCCGTCAGGTCGCCGCTGCCCGGCAGCTTGTCGACGGACAGCGTGCCGAGCCGGGTGACCAGTGCGCCGCGCTGCTTGGCCGCGTCCCGCAGGCCGGCGGCGGCCTGGTCGAGGTTGTCGCACCGCCGGACGTCGGTCACCGCCTGGATCACCGAGGCACGGCTGCTGCCGCTGTCCGCGAGCAGCTTGTCCAGGTCGACCGCCTGCTGCCGGGCGGGGTCGACGGCCGGTGAGGCGGAGCCCTGGGTGGTGGGGGACGCGGTGGCGGCCGTCTTGTCGTCGGTGCCCCCGTCCTTGCCGCCCCCGCCGCTCAGCAGCGCGCCGGCGCCCACGCCGAGCACGATCAGGCCGACGCCGATGGCGGCGATCAGCGGCAGCCGTGACCGGCCCCGGCGCCGCCCGCCCTCGTCGTCCGCCTCGGGGCCGTACGACGGCTGCGCCGGGCGGTACGGCGTCTGCGCCGGGCCGGAGTGGGCGTCGGGCACGCGCGGGAGCTGCTGGGTGGACCCGGCCGGGCCGTCGTCGCCCCCCGGGCCGCCGCGGAAGAGGTTGTCGAACTCGGCCGGCGGCTGCCGGTCCCCGCCGGCCGCCTGGGCCTGGCCGGCGTAGGGCGGGATGTACTGCGTGGCCTCCGCGTCGGAGTGCGCGGGCGCCGCCGGCCGGGGCCCGTGGCCGAGGTACCGCGTCTGCTCACCGGCCGACTCGGGCGGCGCCGTGCCCGGCGGCACCGGGGGGAGGTACTGGGTGGCGGCCTGGTCCGAGGGGGCCGCCTGGACGGGCGGCAGGTACTGGGTGGCGCCCTCGTCGGCGGGGCCCGCGGGAACCGGCGGGAGGTACTGGGTGGCGCCGTCGGCCGTGGGCGGCAGCGGGGCCCCCGCCCCCGGGAACCCGGCGCCGGGGGCGGCGGGCGGCAGCGGCGCGCCGGGTGCGGACTGCGCCGGGTACTGCTGCGAGGACTGGGGGTGCTGCGGGTACTGCTGGGGCTGCCCATAGGGGTCGGGCGCGCCGTACGCGGGCTGCTGGGGCACGCCGTAGCCACCGCTCTGCGGGCCGCCGTACTGCTGTCCCCCCTGCCCGGCGGGGTCACCCTGGCCGCCGTACTGCTGTCCCCCCTGCCCGGCGGGGGCGCCGTACGACGGGGGCCGGCCGCCGTACGGGGGCGGCTGGCTGCCGTAGGACGGGGTCTGGTTGCCGTACGACGGAGCCGGGGCGCCCTCGGGAGGCAGCGGGCCCGGGTTCGCCGCGGACGGGGGCTGCGGGCCGGCACCGTCCGGTGTGCCCCACTGCGGGGCGGCCGGTGGCAGCCCCGGGCCCGGCTGGGGTGCCTGCTGCTCCGGGCCCCGGGGGCCGCCCCAGGCCTGGCCGCCGGCCGGGGCCGCGGGGGCGGGCGTTCCGGTCGTGCCCGGCAGCAGGGGCTCGCCTCCGTCGGAGGGCAGCACGATGCCTTCGCGCGCGGGCCGCGCCGAGGGCTCCTCGCCCTGTCCACTCTGCGTCACCGGGACTCCTACCAATGGGGGACCTTGTGAATCGTCGGCTCACGCTACCGGGTCCCCCGAGCCGGGTGCCACGCAGCTCAGGACGCAACCTCCTTTCCTGTGACGGCGGTAACAGCGCCGCCCCGCGACGCGCCTCCACGGCACCGGGCGTCCGCCCGGCCGCCGTTCGCCTTCCGTTCACCACCTGGCGGGGACGGTGTTCACGCGGCCTGCGGAAGTTCCAGGCGCGCCCCGAACTCCCTCACCACCGCCTCGTCCCGGAACGGCTCCAGCCGCTGCTGGAGGTCGTCCAGGTACTCGGCACCCCGGTTGGACCGCAGGGTCTCCAGCAGCTCGACCGCCTTCATGCCCGTGCTGCAGGCCTGTTCGATCTCGCGCTGCTGCACCTGGGCCGTGGCCAGCAGCACATAGCCGATGGCGCGCCGGCGGGCGCGGGACTCGGGGTGGCCGTCGAGCGACTGCTCGGCGTACCGCGCCGCCTGTTCGGCCTGCCCCAGGTCTCGGTGGCAGTGCGCCAACTCGTCGGCCAGGTAGGCCTCGTCGAAGTGCCGGATCCACACCGGGTCGTCCCCGCGGGAGCCGTCCGCCCGCTCCATCGCCGCGACGGCCCGCCCGGTGGACGCCTGCGCCGCGCGCGCGTCGCCGAGCAGTGCGTGCCCGCGCGCCTCGGCCCCGTGGAACATCGCCTCCACGCGCGGGGTCACCTGCCCGCGCGCCCCCTCCTGGGCCGCCCGCGCCAACTGGGCGATCTCCCGCGGGTTCCCGAGCTGTGCGGCGAGGTGGCTCATGGAGGCGGCGAGGACGTAGCCGCCGTACCCCCGGTCCCCGGCGGCCTGGGCGAGCCGCAGCGACTGGATGTAGTACCGCTGGGCCAGGCCCGGTTGACCGGTGTCGACGGCCATGTACCCGGCCAGCTCGGTCAACCGGGCGACGGCCGCGAAGAGTTCCCGCCCCACGGCCTCCCGGTAGGAGCCCGCGAGCAGTCCGGAGACGACACTGTTCAGGTAGTGCACGACGACGGGGCGCACGTGCCCGCTGCCGTACTGGTGGTCGAGGTCCGTCAGCGACTGGGTCATGGCCCGTACGGCGGCGACGTCGGACTGGCCCACGCGCGGGCCCGCCTGCCGGGCGACCTGGGCGTCGGGCGCCGAGATCAGCCAGTCGCGGCTGGGTTCGACCAGCGCGGAGGCGGCGACGGAGGAGCCGGACAGGAAGTCCCGGCGCCCCACGTCGCTGCGCCACAGCTCGCAGACCTGCTCGATGGCCCCCAGTACCGTCGGCGAGAACTGGAGACCGACCCCCGAGGCGAGGTTCTTGCCGTTGGCCATGCCGATCTCGTCGATCGTGACCGTACGGCCGAGCTTGCGCCCGAGCGCCTCGGCGATGATCGCCGGCGCCCGGCCCCGCGGCTGCTGGCCGCGCAGCCAGCGGGCAACGGACGTCTTGTCGTAGCGCAGGTCGAGACCGTGCTCGGCGCCGCACATGTTGACCCGCCGGGCCAGCCCGGCGTTCGAGCACCCCGCTTCCTGGATGAGTGTCTGGAGACGTTCGTTCGGCTGCCTCGCCACGAGCGGCCTTGCGGCCATGTGCTACCCCCTGCGTTGCGATCTCCTGGAGCGTGAAGTTCGGGCCGGGAAGATCACTGCCCAGCTGACATACCGCCAATGCACGACATGTGCGGTTTGCCGGGGTAACGACGGTTGCCCTCCCCCTCCCTGGTTACCCATCCCACGCCTCGCTTCCTCCCGCGCGCCCCCGCACGTGCACCCATGCGCCCCGACTGCCGGACCGGTGCTCCTCCCCCGCGCACGCCGCGGCCGTAACCCCGGATGGGCGAGGGAGTTGAGAGGGGCGTGGAAGAGACGATCGCGGGAGCCCAGGACACTCAGAGCGCCGGTCACGTCCCGCAGCAGCGGGGGGAGTCGCTGCTGGAGACCGCCGTACGGTACGCCGAGGAACGGCACTGGGACGTGGTCCCCGGCAGCTGGCTGGAAGCGGTCGACGGGGTGCCGTACTGCTCGTGCCGTGACTTCTCCTGCCCCGCGCCGGGGGCGCACCCCGCGCGCCCCGACTGGGCGGACCGGGCGACCGGCAGCGCGACCGTCGTGCGCCGGATGTGGCAGCAGCAGCCGACGGCGTCGATCCTGATGCCGACGGGACGGACGTTCGACACGCTGTCCGTCCCGGAGAGCACCGGGTTCCTGGCCCTCGCCCGGATGGAGCGGATGGCGCTGACGCTCGGGCCGGTCACGCTGACCCCCGACCGGCGGATGCACTTCTTCGTGCTGCCGGGGGCCGGCGCCAAGGTGCCGGACCTGGTGCGGAAACTGGGGTGGTCGCTGTCGTCCCTGGATCTGCTCGTGCTGGGCGAGGGCGCGTATGTGGCCGCGCCTCCCACCCGGGTCGGCTCCCGGGGGGCCGTGCAGTGGGCCCGCCGGCCGACCCCGGCGAACCGCTGGCTGCCGGACGCGGAGGAACTGATCTCCCCGCTGACCTACGCGTGCGGCCGGGATCGCTAGGGTCGGGCGCCCGGGTCCGTCCGGGGTACGGCGCGGGCACGACGGGAGCGTGTCGTGTCAGGGCCGCCGGGCCGTCAGCACGCGCAGGCGGAAGTGGCAGTCCACGTCCTCGCCCTCGCCGGTGACGGCGGCGGCCCGGGCGCGGAAGGTCCGCCCGAGCGCGGCCAGCGCCGCGCCGTCCAGCGCGGCGAGGTCGTACATGCCGGACAGTGCCGTCCAGACCCGCTCGGGCGGCCCGCTCATGTCGACCGTCACCGTCTCCCACTCCGGCTCGCCGGCGAAGCCGGCCGCGGCGATCAGTGCGCCGAGCGCCTCCGGGTCGCGGGCCCGGCGGTCGCCCAGCGCCGGCATCCGGCGGCCGGCCGGCGCCCCGGCGAGCGCCTGCGGCAGCAGCTCGCCGAACAGCTCGTACGCCGTCCCGCTCCCGCCGGCCCCGATGGCGCAGGCCAGCAGGCCGCCCGGGGCCAGGACCCGGGACAGCTCGGCGAGGACCTGGCCGAGGTCGGCCATCAGCATCAGTGCCAGGTGCGAGACGCAGGCGTCGAAGGCGCCGGTGCGGAACGGGAGCCGCTGGGCCCGGGCCTCCAGCAGGGCCGCCGCGGACAGCGCCGGCCGACGGCGGGCCAGGGACAGCGACCGCGGTGAGAGGTCGACCCCGGCGAGCCGGCGGCCGGGGGTGCCGGCCAGCAGTTCCAGCAGCAGGCCGTCACCACAGCCGAGGTCCAGGACGCGGTGGCGGCCGGTGACGCGGTCCCGCAGGACCTCGTAACCGGTGCGGGCGCCGGCGGCGCGGGCCGCGGCGAACGCCTCGGTGGTCACCGCCGGCCGGCCGGCGTGGAAGCCCTTCAGGAAGTCCTCCTGGGCCTGGATGCTCATGCGCGGTCCTCGCTGTGGGTACGGGGGCGGTGGCCGCCCGGGGAAGGGAACGGCAGCTGGCGCGGCCGGTCAGCCGGTGAGGACCTGCCCGAGGAAGGGTTCGACCGCGGCGCGCCAGGACTCCGGGTGGTCGTAGTGGGCGAGGTGGCCGGCGTCGGGCACCTCGGCATAGGCGCCCCGGGGCAGGACCCGGACCATCTCCTGGGCCTCGGCGCGGCCCAGTTCGCCGTCGAGACCGCGGACGACGAGCGCGGGGCACCGGACCTGGGCCAGTTCCTCCCAGTGGGCGTCGTACACCCATGCCTCGCGGGAGCTGAGCATCTGCTCCGGCTCGAAGATGGGCCGCCAGCCGTCCTGGCACTCGTGCATCACCTCGGCGTAGAACGCGCCGCGCGCGGGGTTCGGCCGCTCCACCCAGGGGTCGTCCTCGCCGAACCAGGCGCGGACGTCGGCGAGGCTGGCGAAGGGGAGGGGCCAGGACCGGAACCAGTTGGTCCATTCGCGCTGCGAGGCCGCGCCGAGCGCGGAAGCCCGCATGTCGCAGATGATCAGCCCGCGTACCAGGTCGGGGCGCTTCGCGGCGAGCTGCCAGGCGGTGAGCGCGCCCATGGCGTGGCCGACGAGAAGGACCGGGCCGAGGCCGAGCTGCTCGACGGCGGCCTCGGCGTCCCCGACGTAGGCCTCGCGGGTGTAGGCGGCCGGGGCGGGTTTGTCGCTCTGGCCGTGTCCGCGCTGGTCGAGCGCCACGGCGCGGTGGCGCCCGGCGAGCCAGCGGGCGGTGGCCGCCCAGTGGGAGGCGCGGCCCATCAGGCCGTGCAGTAACAGCACGCCCGGAGCGCCGGACTCCGCGTCCGTGCGCGGCTCCCCCGGCTGTTGCGGAGGGTCCGCTTTCGGAGGATCCGCGAACTCCCAGGCGGCCAGACGCACCCCGCCCGTTCCCGTCACGTCGATACGCCGTGCCATCGGCCTGGTACCCCCCAGCTCCGCCTGCCTCGTCGTCCACTTGTTTCAGGCTATCGAATACTTATTCGAAAATTTCGTCTCCGCGGACAACACCCCTCATTCGAGTGACACCTCTCAGGGAATGATCGCCGCGGTCGAGGGGATCTCTTCAGTCAGGAGGCGGACCGCTCGGGGAAAAACGGTCCGAGGGGAAATGACCCTGGGAGCTCGGGGCTCCGGGTCAGCACAGGGGAGGACGGGCTCCGGCGCCGCACGGCGCCGGGGCCTCTCCCGTCTCAGCGCTTGGCCACGAACACGTGGGAGGCGACGTCCGCCTCCAGCTCGGCCGCCTCGCCGCCGCTGCCCACCAGCACTCCGCCGGGCGACTCCGTGACACTCACCACCGAACCGGGCTGCACGCCCGCCCGCCGCAGCGTGTACATCAGCTGCGCGTCCGTCTGGATGGGCTCACCGATGCGGCGCACCACGACCGTCTTGCCGTCCGTGCCCGGGTCCAGGTCGGCCAGCGACACCATGCTCTCGTCCAGGAACGCCTCCGCCCCGTCCTTCTCGCCCAGCTCCTCCAGGCCCGGGATGGGGTTGCCGTACGGCGACTCGGTCGGGTGCCGCAGCAGCTCCAGCACGCGGCGCTCCACCGCCTCGCTCATCACGTGCTCCCAGCGGCACGCCTCCGCGTGCACCTGCTCCCACTCCAGGCCGATCACGTCCACGAGGAGACACTCGGCCAGCCGGTGCTTGCGCATCACGCGCGTGGCCAGCCGGCGCCCCTCGTCCGTCAGCTCCAGGTGCCGGTCGCTGGCCACGGACACCAGGCCGTCGCGCTCCATCCGCGCCACCGTCTGGCTCACCGTCGGCCCGCTCTGGTCCAGCCGCTCCGCGATGCGGGCGCGCATGGGGACTACGCCTTCCTCTTCGAGTTCGAGGATGGTGCGGAGATACATCTCCGTGGTGTCGATCAGTCCGGACATACGTGCCCCTCGATTACCTCAGCCGGCAGCCCGACGCGTGCGCTGGCCCTGGACCCAATTCTGCCGGATCCCACTGACAAGCGTGCGGTGCCGCGGAAACGGGGGGTCCGCCCGGCCGGGGCCGGCACCGGCACCCGGTGCCGTCGGCCGTATTGACACCGCACTGGTCCAGACCGCACGGTGATCCGCGACACAGACGCTGCGAAGGGGCACCGCATGAGCGACGGCACGCCTGCCGACCTGTTCCTCGACGCCGCCATCGGCCTGCTGCAACGGGTCCGCGACGAGGAAGCCGGGACGATCACCGCGGCCGGCACCCTGCTCGCCGACACCGTCGCGGCCGGCGGCCGCCTGTTCGCCTTCGGCGCCGGACACTCCTCCCTGGCCGCGCAGGACGTCGTCTACCGCGCGGGGGGCCTGGCCCTGATGAACCTGCTCGCCGTCCCCGGGGTCGTCGGCGTCGACGTCACCCCCGCGACCCTCGGCTCGGCCCTGGAGCGCGTCGACGGCCTCGCGAGCGCCGTCCTCGGCACCTCCCCGGTCCGCGCCGGCGACGCCCTGCTGATCATCTCCCTCTCCGGCCGCAACGCCCTGCCCGTGGAGATGGCCCAGGGCGCCCGCGCCCTCGGCGTGAAGGTCATCGGCGTGACCTCCGTCGCGTACGCCACGGAAACCACGTCCCGGCACGCCTCCGGCACCTTCCTGAAGGACCACTGCGACATCGTCCTCGACTCGAAGATCGCCGTCGGCGACGCGGAACTCACCCTCGACACCATCCCGGCGCCCTTCGCACCCGCCTCCACGGTCGTCACCACGGCTCTCGTGCAGGCGGTCATGGCGACCGCCGCCGCCGCCCTCGCCGACCGCGGCATCGAACCCCCGCTGCTGCGCTCGGGCAACGTCGACGGCGGACACGAGTGGAACGGCAGGGTGATGGACGAGTACGGCGACCGGATCTTCTACCGCCGCTGATCCGGGCCCTGTTCTTCCGGCCGCCCCCGCAGCGCCTCCGCCAGGTCCAGGGCCGTCGCGATCCGTACGGCCACGTCCTCCGCGTAGGCCGTGTCGGACCGCTCGAAGCGGTTCCGGCCGGCTCCGCGCAGGAACGTCACCACGCCCAGCGTGCGCCCCCGGCTGCGCAGCACCGCGCACAGCGCGTGCACCGCGTCGCCGGGCCACCGCCGCTCCAGTGCCCACTCCCGCGCTCGCGCCGCCGGTACCGAGCCGGCGTCGGCGCGCACGATCCCGGCCCGTTCCACGCACTGGAGCGCCGGGTGCCCCTCCGCGTACCGCACGGGCAGTCCCGCCGCGCCCGTCGGCACGCTCGGGCCCGGCGCTGCGGCGGGCGTGGCGGCGAGCCGTACCAGCCGTACCGGATCCGGCGTGCCCTCGCCCTCCGCGCGCGCCGGGCCCGCAACCCGGTCGACGAGCGCGTGGTCGGCGAAGCCGGCGAGGGCGAAGTCCAGGTGGACGGTGGCCGCCTCCACCGGGTCCTCGCACTCGGCCGCGGCCCGGGCCGCCCGGTGCAGCTGGTTCGCCCGGAACCGCAGCAGGGCCGTCTCCTGCTCACCCTGGCGGGCCTCGGTGACGTCCTGGAACAGCCAGGCCACGCCGAGCGGCACCGGCTCCTCCGCGAGCGGTGAGGCCAGCCGCAGGAACCCGCTGCGCCAGCAGCGCCGCGTCTCACCCTCCGGTGTGCGTACGCCGACCCACAGATCGGCGGGCGCGGGCGGCGCACCCTCGGCCAGGACGTGGGTGAGGGCCGCCTCCAGCTCCTCCATGCCCCGCCCGAGCAGTTCACCCAGCGGACGCCCCAGCACGGACGTGCGCCCCACGCCCAGGGCCCTTGCCGCGTGCGCGTTGACCACGGCGGGCCGCAGATCGGCGTCGACCAGCACGACCCCCCAGGACGCGTTCTCGAAGAGCGCCTCGCTCAACGCGATCGACCGCTCCAGGTCGATCTGCGCGTGCACCTCGCTGAACGCGCAGTACACCCCCGCGGGTTCTCCGTCGGGTCCGCGTACGGCGGCGGACTGCGTCCGCACCAGCACCCGGCCGCCGTCCTTGGTCACGAGCGCGAACTCGTGCACCTGCCGCCCGGGCGCCCGCATCACCGACATCAGCCGGGCGTGCACGTCCTCGGCGTCGGCGCTGCGCACCGCCCAGCCGGCGAAGCCGTGCCGGCCGACGGCCTCGCCGGCCGTCCAGCCGAGGATCCGCTCGGCCTCCCGGTTCCAGTGGGTCACCACCCCGTCGGCGTCGAAGGCGCACAGGGCCGCGTCCATGCCGTCCAGCAGCGCGGCGAGCAGGTCGGAGCCGCCGGGCTCACCGGGCTCGTCCGGCCCCAGCTCGTCCGTGGTCCCACTCCGCCGCGAAGCACTCACCTGGACCCCCTGGAGGCTGCGTCCGCGCACGTACGGCGCTCGGTCCGCTCACTGGCCTTCATTCAACTGGAACGTGACACAGCCCACATCCTGTTCCCGCAAGATTGCGGCAATCAATCCCCGGGCCCGCCCGGCGGGAGCCGTAGATCCACCCACTCGTCCCGTTCCCCGTCCAGCACGTACCGCTCGACCTCCACGAATCCGCGCCGCAGGGCGAATCGCAGCCCGTCGCCGTTCGCCGCGAGCACGCACGTCTCGATCACCCCGGCGCCGAGCGCGCGCGCGTGCGCCCGCCCGTCCTCCCACACCGCCGTCCCGAACCCGCGCCCCCGGAACGCGGGCAGCACGCGCGCGATGACGGTCGCCACGCCGTTCCGGTCCGCCGGGGGCCGCACGGTGGAACACCCGACGACCACGTCCCCGAGGTAGGCGTTGGCCAGCCGGTACCACTGCGACCGCCGCCGGGCGTCCTCCGGGGACAGGGCGGCGGGCGGTACGACCGCGTTGTGGACGTACCGCCAGTGTTCGAGCATGTCGTCGCCGTCGACGGTGACGATGCGAAGTCCGGTCACGGAAGCACGTCTACCATCCGCGCCACCCGCCTGTCAGGGCAACCGGCCCGGGAGAGTTCCCCGGCCCCGGTGCCCGGCGGCCCCTGTGCGCGAGCCCGCCGAAAAAACAGTTGAGTCCACCGGCCCCGCCTTCCTACGCTGAGGGCACGTACGAAAGGAGGTGATCGGGTACATGAGTGAAACCCGGACGCGCGAGGTGGCTGCGGGCTAGCGGCCCGCCACCACACCCAGTGCGGTGCCGGACCGGCGTGTTCACCACGCGGCCGGCCAATCCGACGCAGTCACCCGACCCGCGGGCTGCCGGTACGTCCGGCCGGCTCCTCCCTGAGGAACCCAGCCCGCGGGTCGTCTGCGTTCCCCGGACCGGTCCGGTCAGGGGCTGAGGCGTTCCACGCGCCAGGTGCCGTCCGGGCGGGCGGCGTAGCGCAGGCGGTCGTGCAGGCGGTTCTCGCGGCCCTGCCAGAACTCGACGGTCTCCGGTGCGACGCGGAAACCGCCCCAGTGGGGCGGGACCGGGACCTGTTCCCCCTCGGGGTAGCGGGTTTCGAGCACGGCGTAGGCGGTGTCCAGCTCGGCGCGGGAGGCGATCACCGTGGACTGGGCGCTGGCCCAGGCGCCCAGCTGGGAGCCGTGCGGGCGGGTGCGGAAGTAGGCGGCGGTCTCGTCGCGGCCGGTGCGGCGTGCGGTGCCGGTGACGATCACCTGGCGGGCCAGCGGATGCCAGGGGAAGAGCAGACCGACGCGCGGGTTGTGCGCGAGGTCGCGGGCCTTGGGCGAGTCGTAGTTGGTGTAGAAGACGAAGCCGTCGGTGTCGAACTGCTTCATCAGGACCGTGCGTGAGCTGGGCCGGCCCGTCGGGTCGACGGTGGAGACGACCATCGCGTTGGCCTCGTAGAGCGCGCCGTGGACGGCCGCCCGCGCGGCTTCCTCGAACCAGCGGGCGAACTGGTCCATGGGATGGGTGGCGAGGTCCTCCTCGGCGAGGCCGTCGGCCCGGTACTGCTTGCGCATGGCGGCGGGATCGAGGACGGGGTCCAGGAACGGGTCGCGGTCGGTCACGCGGTCATCTTGCCGTATCGAACGGGTATGGCACCGGGTGTCGTGTGGTCTCCCCAAGTGCGGCACCGGGAGCTATCGTGCTGATCCCCCTGCGGTTGGGTTCACCACGGGTGACGACCGGCCGATCGGGGCATCACCGGGATGACCGCCGGCCGCACATCACGAGGAGCCGCCAGATGTCCGACTTCGTACCCGGGCTCGAGGGAGTCGTCGCGTTCGAGACGGAGATCGCCGAACCCGACAAGGAGGGCGGCGCCCTGCGCTACCGGGGCGTCGACATCGAGGACCTGGTCGGGCACGTCTCGTTCGGCAACGTGTGGGGGCTGCTGGTCGACGGCGCGTTCAACCCCGGTCTGCCGCCCGCCGAGCCGTTCCCGATCCCGGTGCACTCCGGTGACATCCGGGTGGACGTGCAGTCGGCGCTGGCCATGCTGGCTCCGGTGTGGGGCCTGCGGCCGCTGCTCGACATCGACGAGCGGCAGGCACGGGCGGACCTGGCGCGGGCCGCCGTGATGGCCCTGTCCTACGTCGCCCAGTCCGCGCGCGGGCAGGCGCTGCCGATGGTGCCGCAGCGGGAGATCGACAAGGCGCACTCGGTGGTGGAGCGGTTCATGATCCGGTGGCGGGGGGAGCCGGACCCGAAGCACGTCGCCGCCGTGGACGCGTACTGGACGTCCGCCGCCGAGCACGGCATGAACGCGTCCACCTTCACCGCGCGGGTCATCGCCTCCACCGGCGCGGACGTCGCCGCCGCGCTGTCGGGCGCGGTGGGCGCGATGTCGGGGCCGCTGCACGGCGGTGCGCCGTCGCGGGTGCTCGGGATGATCGAGGAGATCGAGCGGACGGGGGACGCGGAGGCGTACGTCCGGCGGACGCTGGACCGCGGCGAGCGGCTGATGGGGTTCGGGCACCGGGTGTACCGGGCCGAGGATCCGCGGGCGCGCGTGCTGCGGCGTACGGCGCGGGAGCTGGGGGCGCCGCGGTTCGAGGTCGCGGAGGCGCTGGAGAAGGCCGCGCTGGAGGAGCTGCACAACCGCCGGCCGGACCGGGTGCTCGCCACGAACGTGGAGTTCTGGGCGGCGATCATGCTGGACTTCGCCGAGGTGCCGGCGCACATGTTCACGTCCATGTTCACGTGTGCGCGGACCGCGGGGTGGTCGGCGCACATCCTGGAGCAGAAGCGGACGGGGAGGCTGGTGCGGCCCTCCGCGCGGTACGTGGGGCCGGGGCCGCGCCGTCCGCAGGAGGTCGACGGGTACGCGGACATCGCCCACTAGGACGACGCGGAGCCGCCTGCCGGTGCGGCTCCGCGCCCTGCGGGGCGTGCGTCACGCCGGCGTCAGCAGGCCCGCGTGGTGCCGTTCGGCGACCAGCGGGTGGGCCCTGAGCTTGCCCTTCAGTTCGTTGTAGCCGTACTCCGCGTGCAACGGGTTGGCCGGGTCGGCGGTGATGCCGGGGGCCTTCGACGCGTGCGGGAAGGGCAGCGGCTCGACCTTCGCGTCCAGGCGCGGGTTGTAGAAGAACGGGACGGAGAACCGCTCGGTGGCGCCGGGCGGGCTGACGACCCGGTGGTTCGTGGCCAGGAGGTAGCCGTCGGTCGCCACCTCCAGGAGTTCGCCGAGGTTGACGACGAAGGCGCCCTCGATGGGCGGTACGTCGTGGAAGCGGCCGTCCTCGCGCTGGACCTGGAGGCCGCCGACGGTGTCCTGGAGGAGCAGGGTGAGGAAGCCGTAGTCCTTGTGCGCGCCGACGCCCTGGCCGGTGCCGTCGTCCGCGCTGCCGGGGTAGCGGACGAGCTTGAGGTGCGGGTGGGCGTGGCCGCCGAAGACGGGGTCGTAGAAGTCGGCGGGGGCGCCGATGGCGGTCAGCAGTTCGCGCAGCAGGCGCTGGGCGACCGCACTCAGCCGGTCGATCCAGGCAAGGGCGGCCGTGCGCAGTCCGGGCAGGGCGGCCGGCCACTGGTTGGGGCCCTGGAGCCACCAGTACGGGGGTTCGCCGGGGCCGGGGACGCGGGCGGGGCGTTCGGCGCCGATGTCGAGCTGGTCGCGCCAGTCGCGGGAGCCGCCGGTGCGCTCGTCGCCGGTGCGGGTGTAGCCGCGGAAGTGCGGGGAGTTCACGTTGTCCAGGGCGAGCCGGTCGGCCTCGGGGAGGGCGAAGAAGGCGCGCATGGCGGTGAGCAGGGCGTCGGTCTCGGCCGGGGTCACGCCGTGCCCGGTGAGCTGGAAGAAGCCGACGTCGTGGGCGGCGCTGTGCAGCTGGGCGTGGAGCAGGGTGCGGGCCTGGGGGCCGCGGTCGGCCGCCGACAGGTCGATGATCGGGAGCTGGTCGTACGACGGGGTCGCCGGGGTGTGCGTCGTCGCGGGGTGGATCGTCATGGTGCGTCCGCAGGGTGTACGGGGCACGGGTGGCCGCCGAGGGGGTGGAGAGCGGCCCCCGGGTGCCGGAAGAGAAAGGGAGGAGGGGGGCTGTCAGGCGGAGAAGCGCCGACAGCCCGTGCTCGTGACGCGCACGTAGTCCACGTGGCGGCGGCGGACGAGCATCGGGGACATGGGCCCAAGAGTAGCCTCCCGTGCCGGTGGTGCGTCCGGGCTCGTCGGCCCGCATCTCAGCCCAGGTTCTCGTCCAGCAGGGCGGCCCACTGGGCGGCGACCCGTTGCCGGCGGGCGGTGTCGTCGGTGAGGAGGTTGGCGAGGCCGAGGCCGCGGGCCATGTCGAGGAGGCCCTGCACGCTCTCACGGACGCCGGGGCGGCTCTCGTCGGCGCCGAGGAGGTCGACGGCGATGCGGTGGGTCTCGCGGCCGACGCGGGCCTCCAGCTCGGTCACCCGGGGACGCAGCTGCTCCTCGTCGGACGCGGCGACCCACAGGTGCAGGGCGGCGCGGAAGAGCGGGCCGGTGTAGAGGTCGACGAGGGCGGCGACGACGGCGCGGCGGTCGGCGGGGCCGTCGGGGAAGAGGGCTCTGAGGGCGGTGGAGCGTTCTTCGGCGACGTACTCGACGGCGGCGGTGAAGAGGTCCTCGCGGGTGGGGAAGTGGTGCTGGGCGGCGCCCCGGGAGACGCCGGCCCGCTCCGCCACGGCGGCGACCGTGGAGCCCGCCCAGCCGTGCTCGGCGAGGCAGGCCACGGCGGCTTCCAGCAGCCGCTGCCGGGTGGCCCGGCTGCGGTCCTGCTTGGGCACGCGCTCGCGTTCCGTCGTACTCACACCACCCATGCCGCGTCCCGTCTCTCCAGGAAGGCCGTCATCCCCTCCCGGGCGTCGGCGGAGGAGAACAGCCGGGCCGAGAGCGCGGTCAGCCGCGCCGCGTCCCGGTCGAACGTCTCCAGCACCCTAGCCGTGAGCAGCCGTTTGGTCTCGGTCAGGGCTTCGGGGGAGGAGCGGCGCAGGCCGTCCAGGACGGGGGCGAGGGCGTCGTCCACGTCGTCGGCGCACGCCGTGAGCAGACCGGTGCGGACGGCCTCCGCGGGGTCGAAGCGCTCGCCGGTGAGGTAGTGGCGGGCGAGGGCGCGGGGGTCGGTGCGCGGGAGCACCGGCAGGGAGATCACCGCGGGGGCGACGCCGACGCGTACCTCGGTGAAGGCGAAGGTGGCCGTGGTGGAGGAGACGGCGATGTCGCAGGCGGCGAGCAGGCCGAGGCCGCCGGCGCGGACGTGTCCCGTGACGCGGGCGACGACCGGTCTGGGCAGTTCGACGATCTGCCGCAGCAGGGCCACGAGGGCGTCGGGGTGCGGCGGCTCGCGCAGGTCGGCGCCGGCGCAGAACGTCGTACCGGTGTGGGTGAGGACCACGGCCCGTACGTCCGGGTCCCGGGCGCAGTCGGCCAGGGCCTCGGCGAGGGCGGCCACCAGGGGCGCCGAGAGGGCGTTGCGGCTGCCGGTGGCGTCCAGGCTGAGGGTGTCGACGCCCCGCGCGCGCGTGCGTCCGATCGGTGCGCTCACGTGTGCTCCCTGAGCTGTCGGCGCACGCTCCTGCCGGAGGCGGCGCGGGGGACGGTGCGGACACGACCTAGGGTCTTTCGTTCGGATCAGGCCGGATCAGGGAGCGGGTCCTGGTGCCGTGCATCGCACGGCGGAGGAGGGCGCCATGGCGGAGCCATGGCAACCGACGACAACGCGGCGAGGCGCGGCACCAGAACCCGCGAGCCCGGCATGATCCGAACGAAAGGGCCTAGTACGACTTGGGCAGGCCCAGGGTCTGGTGGGAGACGTAGTTCAGGATCATCTCCCGGCTGACCGGGGCAATACGGGCCACGCGCGCGGCCGTCACCAGCGAGGCGAGCCCGAACTCCCGGGTGAGCCCGTTGCCGCCGAGGGTGTGCACGGCCTGGTCGACGGCCTGCACACAGGCCTCGCCGGCCGCGTACTTGGCCATGTTGGCGGCCTCGCCCGCGCCGGCGTCGTCGCCCGCGTCGTACAGACGGGCCGCCTTCTGCATCATCAGCCGGGCCAGCTCCAGGCTGATGTGCGCCTGCGCCAGGGGGTGCGCGACGGCCTGGTGGGCGCCGATGGGTGCGTTCCACACGGTGCGGTCGCGGGCGTAGGCGACGGCCTTGGCGAGGGCGTACCGGCCCATGCCGATCGCGAACGCGGCCGTCATGATGCGCTCCGGGTTCAGTCCGGCGAACAACTGGAGCAGACCGGCGTCCTCGTCGCCGACAAGCGCCTTTGGAGGCAGCCGTACGTCGTCCAGGACCAGCTCGAACTGCTTCTCCGCGGCGGTGAGTTCCATGTCGATCGGGTGACGCGAGAACCCCTCGGTGTCGCGCGGGACGATGAACAGGCAGGGCTTGAGGGTGCCGGTGCGGGCGTCCTCGGTGCGGCCCACGATGAGCGTGGCGTCCGCCTGGTCCACGCCGGAGACGAACACCTTGCGGCCGGTCAGGAGCCAGTCGGCGCCGTCACGGCGGGCGGTGGTGGTGATGCGGTGGGAGTTGGATCCGGCGTCGGGCTCGGTGATGCCGAAGGCCATGGTGCGGGTGCCGTCGGCGAGTCCGGGGAGCCAGGCGCGTTTCTGTTGGTGCGTGCCGAAGCGGGAGATCACCGTCCCGCAGATCGCGGGCGAGACGACGAGCATCAGCAGCGGCGAGCCCGCCGCTCCCAGCTCCTCCAGCACGATGGACAGTTCCTCGATGCCGGCGCCTCCGCCACCGTACTCCTCGGGCAGGTTGACGCCGAGGTAGCCGAGTTCACCCGCCTCGGACCACAGTTCGGTGGGGTGACGGCCCTCCGCGATGGTCCGGGTGAGGTAGTCGCGGCCGTAGCGCCTGCCCAGGGCGGCGACCGCGGACCGCAGGGCCTGCTGCTCTTCGGATTCGATGACGGAGGTCATGGCGCTCCTAGGATTCTCGGACGACGGCGAGCAACAGGCCCGGTTCCACCTGCTGTCCCGGCCTGGCGTGCAGGGCGGTGAGCGTCCCGTCGGCCGGGGCGCAGATCCGGTGCTGCATCTTCATCGCCTCCAGCCAGATCAGCGGCTGGCCCGCCTCGACGGCCGTGCCCTCCGCGAGGCCCTCGGCGACACGTACCACCGTGCCGGGCATCGGGGCCAGCAGGGAGCCGGGGGCGAGCCGGGCGGCCGGGTCGGGGAAGCGGGGCAGGGCGGTGAGGGCGGTGGTGTTGACGTGGATCCGGTCGCCGTACCGGGACACCTCGAACCGGCGCCGGACGCCGTCGACTTCGAGGACGACCAGACGGGCGTCGGCGTGCACGACCCGCACCCCGTCCGCCGCGAGGCCCTGCCTGGTGTGCCGGTAGCGGACCTCGTGCTCCTCGCCGCCCATCGCGTACCGCTTCACCTGCGGCTGTGACGGCACGTTGCGCCAGCCGCCGAAGCGGGAGCGGCCGTGGGCGTCGGCGAGGGCGGCGGCCAGGGGGGCGTGGGGGTCGGGGGCGGGCGCGGTGAGTGCGGCGAGGTGGCGGTCGTAGAAGCCGGTGTCCATGCGGGCGGACGTGAACTCCTCGTGCCGCAGGGAGCGCACCAGCAGGTCGCGGTTGGTGACCGGGCCGTGGACCGTGACCCGCTCCAGCGCGCCGGCCAGCCGGCGGATCGCCTCGGCCCGGGTGGGGGCGTGGGCGACGACCTTGGCGAGCATCGGGTCGTAGTGGTGTCCGATGGGGTCGCCGTCGGTGTAGCCGGTGTCCAGGCGGACGCCGGCCGGTACGGCGAGGCGGTGCAGGGTGCCGGTCTGGGGGGCCCAGTCGCGGGCCGGGTCCTCGGCGTACAGGCGGGCCTCGACGGCGTGGCCGCGCGCGGGTGGCGGCACGGTGGCGAGGGCGTGCCCCTCGGCGATCCGGATCTGCTCCGCGACGAGGTCGATGTCGAACACCGCCTCCGTGACGGGGTGTTCGACCTGGAGCCGGGTGTTCATCTCCAGGAAGTGCGCGCGGCCGTCGGCGACCAGGAACTCCACCGTGCCGGCGCCGACGTAGGAGACGGACCGGGCGGCGCGCACCGCCAGCGCGTACAGCTCCTCGGTGAGCGCGGCCGGCAGGGCCGGCGCCGGGGCCTCCTCGATCACCTTCTGATGACGGCGCTGGAGGGAGCAGTCGCGGGTGCCGAGCGGCCATACGGTGCCGTGGGTGTCGGCGAGGATCTGCACCTCCACATGGCGGCCGTGTTCGAGGTACGGCTCCGCGAACACCTCCCCGTCACCGAAGGCGCTCGCGGCCTCCGCGCGTGCGCCCTCCAGCGCGGCCGGCAGCTCCTCCGCCCGGCGCACGATCCGCATGCCGCGCCCCCCGCCGCCGGCCGCCGCCTTCACCAGGACGGGCAGGTCGGCGTCGGTGACCCGGTCCGCGTCGAGGGGGGTGAGGCCCATCAGCCGCTTGGCGCGGGTCTTGGACGCCATGGCCTCGATGGCCTGCGGGGGCGGCCCGATCCAGGTGAGGCCGGCGGCGCGGACGGCGCGCGCGAAGCCGGCGTTCTCCGACAGGAAGCCGTACCCGGGGTGCACGGCGTCCGCGCCGGCGCTCAGGGCCGCCCTCACGATCAGGTCGCCGCGCAGATAGGTGTCGGCGGGCGCCGCGCCCGGCAGCCGTACCGCCGTGTCCGCCAGGCGCGCGTGCAGCGCGTCCGTGTCGGCGTCCGAGTGCACGGCGACCGTGCGTATGCCGAGGTCGGCGCAGGTTCGGAAGACGCGGCAGGCGATCTCGCCCCGGTTGGCGACGAGCACACTGGAGATCACGGGATCCCTCACATCCGGAAGACGCCGAAGGCGCCGCGCGCGCCCTCGTAGGGGGCGGTGTGCAGGGCGGAGAGGCACAGACCGAGGACGGTGCGGGTGTCGCGCGGGTCGATGACACCGTCGTCGTACAGCCGCCCGGACAGGAAGACGGGCAGCGACTCGGCCTCGATCTGCCGCTCCACCATGGCGCGCAGCGCGGCATCCGCGTCCTCGTCGTACGGCTGCCCCTTCGCCGCCGCCGACTGCCGGGCGACGATCGAGAGCACGCCGGCGAGCTGCTGCGGGCCCATGACGGCGGACTTGGCGCTGGGCCAGGCGAACAGGAACCGGGGGTCGTAGGCCCGGCCGCACATGCCGTAGTGCCCGGCGCCGTACGACGCCCCCATGAGGACCGACAGGTGCGGGACCCTGCTGTTGGCGACCGCGTTGATCATCATCGCGCCGTGCTTGATGATCCCGCCCTGCTCGTACTCCCTGCCGACCATGTAGCCGGTGGTGTTGTGCAGGAAGAGCAGCGGGATGTCGCGCTGGTTGGCGAGCTGGACGAACTGGGCGGCCTTCTGGGACTCGGCGCTGAACAGCACCCCCTGGGCGTTGGCCAGGATGCCGACGGGGTAGCCGTGCAGGGCCGCCCAGCCGGTGACCAGGCTGGTGCCGTACAGCGGTTTGAACTCGTCGAAGTCGGACGCGTCGACGATCCGGGCGATGACCTCGCGCGGGTCGAAGGGGACCTTAAGGTCGCCGGGGACGATGCCCAGCAGCTCCTCCGGGTCGTACCGGGGCGGCTCGGCCGGGCCGGGGTCCGGGTGGGCCTTGCGGTGGTTGAGGCGGGCCACGACCCGTCTGGCCTGACGCAGCGCGTCGTGCTCGTCCAGGGCGAAGTGGTCGGCGAGGCCGGACACGCGCGCGTGCATGTCGGCGCCGCCCAGGGACTCGTCGTCGCTCTCCTCACCGGTGGCCATCCTCACCAGCGGCGGCCCGCCGAGGAACACCTTCGCCCGTTCCCTGACCATGATCACGTGGTCGGACATGCCGGGGACGTAGGCGCCGCCGGCGGTGGAGTTGCCGAAGACGACGGCGATCGTCGGGATGCCGGCGGCGGACAGCCGGGTGAGGTCCCGGAAGACGGCCCCGCCGGGGATGAAGATCTCCTTCTGGGAGGGCAGGTCGGCGCCGCCGGACTCGACCAGGCTGATGCAGGGCAGCCGGTTGGCGAGCGCGATGTCGTTCGCCCGCAGGGCCTTCTTCAGGCTCCACGGGTTGCTGGCGCCGCCGCGTACGGTCGGGTCGTTGGCGGTGATCAGGCACTCCACGCCCTCCACCACGCCGATGCCGGTGACCAGGGAGGCGCCGACGGGGTAGGTGCTGCCCCAGGCGGCCAGCGGGGACAGCTCCAGGAACGGGGTGTCGGGGTCCAGCAGCAGTTCGATGCGCTCGCGGGCGAGCAGCTTGCCGCGCTCCCGGTGCCGCCGGACGTACTTCTCGCCGCCGCCGGCGAGCGCCTTGGCGTGTTCGGTGTCGAGGTCCGCGAGCTTGGCGAGCATCGCCTCGCGGTGGGCCCGGTAGTCGGGTCCCGTGGGGTCGAGGGCCGTTCGCAGAACCGTCACAGCAGGGTCTCCGGGATGTCCAGGTGGCGGGAGCGCAGCCATTCGCCGAGTGCCTTGGCCTGCGGGTCGAAGCGGTGCTGGGCGGCGACGCCGGCGCCGAGGACGCCCTCGACGACGAAGTTCACGGCACGCAGGTGCGGCAGCACGTGCCGGGTGACGGGCAGGTCCCGGACCTCGGGGAGCAGTCGGCGCAGGCGTTCGGTGGTCAGTGTGTGCGCGAGCCACCGCCAGGCCTCGTCCGTCCGCGCCCACACGCCCACGTTGGCGTTCCCGCCCTTGTCCCCGCTGCGGGCTCCGGCGACCAGGCCGAGGGGCGCGCGGCGGACCGGGCCGGGCGGGAGGGGCTCCGGGAGGGGCGGGGGCGGTACGGCGTCCAGGGGGCGCGTCTCCTGGGGCGGCGGCACGGGGACCCGGCGCCCGTCATGGAGGACGGCCACATGGTCCACGGCCCCATGTGGCACGTACACCTCCTCGAAGACCCCATAGGGTGCGCCCTTCCCGGGTGGGGACAGCATGTGGAAGCCGGGGTAGCTGGCGAGTGCCAGCTCCACGGCGGCCCCGGTCAGCGCCCGCCCGACCACCTGCTGGTCCGGGTCCCGTACGACGAGCCGCAGCAGCGCGCTGGCCGTCTCCTCGGTGTCGGCGTCGGCCCGGTCGGTGCGCACCAGGTCCCACCGGACCTCCTCCGGCGGCGAAGCGGCGAGCGCGCCGGCGAGCTGCTCGCGCACCAGGGCCGCCTTGGCCTCGATGTCGAGGCCGGTCAGGACGAGGACGACCTCGTTGCGGAAGCCGCCGAGCCGGTTGAGCCCGACCTTGAGGGTGGGCGGGGGCGCCTCCCCGCGCACGCCCTCGATCCGCACCCGGTCCGGCCCTTCCTGACCGAGCCGTACGGTGTCCAGCCGGGCGGTGACGTCGGGGCCGGCGTAGCGGGCGCCGCCGGTCTCGTAGAGCAGCTGGGCGGTGACCGTGCCCACGTCCACGAAGCCGCCGGTGCCGGGGTGCTTGGTGACGACACTGCTGCCGTCGGCGTGGATCTCGGCGAGCGGGAAGCCGGGCCGGCGCACGTCGCCCTCCGTGAAGAAGGCGTAGTTCCCGCCGGTCGCCTGGGTGCCGCACTCCAGCACGTGTCCGGCGACGACGGCACCGGCGAGTCGGTCGTACTCCTCGGGCCCCCAGCCGAAGTGGGCGGCGGCGGGGCCGGTCACGAGCGCCGCGTCGGTCACCCGGCCGGTGACCACGATGTCGGCGCCGGCCCGCAGGCACGCGGCGATCCCCAAACCGCCGAGGTAGGCGTGGGCGGCGAGCGTCCCGGGGTGGGCCGCGCTCCGGTCGTCGCCCTCGACATGGGCCACCCGCACCGGGACGCCGAGCCGGTCCGCCAGCTTCCGTATCTCCGCGGCGAGTCCGGCCGGGTGGAGACCGCCCGCGTTGGTGACGATCCGCACTCCGCGCTCGTGGGCGAGGCCGAGGCAGTCCTCCAGCTGGCGCGGGAAGGTGCGGGCGTACCCGGCGGCGGGGTCCTTCAGCCGGTCGCGGCCGAGGATGAGCATGGTGAGTTCGGCGAGGTAGTCACCGGTGAGGACGTCCACGTCGCCACCGGTGAGCATCTCGCGCAGGGCGTCGGAGCGGTCGCCGTAGAAGCCGGAGAAGTTACCGATGCGCAGGGGGGCCACCGGGTCGCACGTGTCTGACACGGCCGGGGCCACCGGCTCGGCCCCGCCCGGCACGGTCACGGCGCGGCCCCCTCGTCCGGGCGGGAGCCGGCTCGACCGGGCGGACGGCCGGGTGGGGTGGGGGAGTGATCGGGGTGCTTCGGCGGGCGGCCCGTGCCCGGAGGGCCCGCGAAGGCCTGGGCGATGCCGAGCCAGCGGTCGGCGTCCGGGCCCTCGGCGCGCAGGGCGAGGTCGGCGCGGTGGGCGCGCTGGGTGACGAGGAGGCAGAGGTCGAGGGCGGGGCCGGTGACCCGCTGGGCGGCGTCCGGCGGGCCGTAGGCCCACACCTGCCCGGACGGTGCGGTCACCTCGATGCGGAACTCCTCCGCCGGCACGGGCAGCCCCCGCACCCCGAAGGCGAAGTCCCGGGCTCGCACCCCGATGCGGACCACATGCCGGAGCCGGTCGGTGGGTGCGCGGACCACACCCAGGGCGTCCGCCACGTCCTGCCCATGGGCCCAGGTCTCCATAAGACGACCGGTGGCCATAGAGGCGGCCGACATGGGTGGCCCGAACCAGGGGAATCGGCTGCCACCGGGGGCGGCCCGCAGTGCCGTGTCGAGCGCGGCCCGGCCCTCCCGCCACCGGGCCAGCAGTTCGGCGGGCCGGAGCCGGGCGCCCTCCTCGGCGGCCTCGTCCACGAAGGCGTCGGGTGACGTCAGGGCCGTACGGAGCACCTTCCCGAACCCGTCCTCGTCCGTCACGGCGAGCAGCGCGGCCCGGTCCGTCCAGTGCAGGTGGGCGATCTGGTGGGCGATGGTCCAGCGTGGGGCGGGCGTGCCGAGCATCCACCGCTCCTCGGGCAACTCGGCGACCAGCAGGTCGAGTTGCTCGCTTTCCTCACGCAGGTCGTCGAAGACGGGCGTCGGATCGGACATGGGGGGAGCATGGCAGCGAGGGCGGAAACAATCAAGCGTGCTTGCATGAATCGAGCGGGCGGCCACCCGGACGCGGGCGGTGCTCCAGGTGGGCGAGCGGAACCGGGACCGGCGGCAGCGCGCTCTTACAGTGGCCGCACGAGCCGACCCGAAGGAGCCCGCGCATGCCCCTCACCGTCCGCCCCGTGTCCCGCGCCGAACACCTCTCCTTCGTGGCGGAGTGCCCTTCGGTCAGCCATATGCAGGTGCCGTCCTGGGGGGACGTGAAGCCCGACTGGCGGGCCGAGAGCCTGGGGTGGTTCGACGAGGACGGACGGCCGGCCGGGGTCGGCCTGGTGCTGCTGCGCCCGCTGCCCCGGACCAAGCGGTACCTGGCCTATCTGCCCGAGGGCCCGGTCATCGACTGGCACGCGCCCGACCTGGAGGCCTGGCTGGAGCCGATGCTGGCCCACCTCAGGAGCCGGGGTGCCTTCTCGGTGAGGATGGGGCCGCCCGTGGTGACCCGGCGGTGGAGCCCCGAGGCGGTGAAGGCCGCGATCACCGACCCGGACGCGCACCGGCTGCGCGATGTGCCGGCGACGTCGGAGGAGCCTGGCGGCATCGATCTCGCCGACCGGCTGCGCCGCATGGGCTGGCGGCAGACCGAGCCGGGCGGCGAGGGCGGCTTCGCCGCCGGGCAGCCCCGGTACGTGTGCCAGGTACCGTTCGCCGGACGGTCGCTGGAGGACATCCGGGGCGGGCTCAACCAGCAGTGGCGGCGCAACGTCAAGAAGGCCGAGAAGGCGGGCGTGAAGGTCGTCCGCGGCGGACCGGAGGAGCTGCCGGCCTTCTACGAGCTGTACACCGAGACCGCCGGGCGCGACCGCTTCCTGCCGCGCCCGCTGTCGTACTTCCAGCGCATGTTCAGCGCGCTCACCGCCGAACAGCCCGACCGGATGCGGCTGTACCTCGCCCACCACGACGGGGACGTGCTCGCCGCGGCCACGATGCTGGTCGTCGGCAGGCATGTCTGGTACTCCTACGGCGCCTCCACCAGCCGTAAGCGCGAGGTCCAGCCCAACAACGCCATGCAGTGGCGCATGATGTGCGACGCCCATGAACTCGGTGCCCACGTCTACGACTTCCGCGGCATCACCGACACCCTGGAGGAGTCCGACCACCTGCTCGGCCTGCTGCGCTTCAAGGTGGGCGCGGGCGGCGAGGCCGTGGAGTACGTGGGCGAGTGGGACTTCCCGCTGAACCGCCTCCTGCACAAGGCGCTGAACGTCTACATGGCCCGCCGCTGAGGTCCTTCCCCGGCTTCCACAGCGGATTCACGGCGCCGCCGTGGAAGCCGGCGCAGGAAACGGCGCATATGCACGAATATGGGTACGAGCATGGGTACGCGTACGGGAGTCGGTCCCGGCCGTCGGGCAGCTGATCCCAGCGGCTGAACCCAGCCAACGGGTCCCAGCGATCCGATCCCAGCATCCGGGACAGCCCCTAAAGGGGTTCACGCACCTGTCTAAGTCCATTACCCTGGACGCGAAAGTACACCCAGATGGACCCCGCGAACGTACCCCGAGTGCCCAGCCGAGCCACAGGACCGCCCGTGACCGCCACATCCAGCACCGCCACGCCGACCCCGGTCACCCCCGCGCCGGGACCGGGCCGCCTCGGCACACTCGGCCCCGTCGGGCTGGTCCTGGCCGGCGGCGTCTCGGTGCAGTTCGGCGGTGCCCTGGCGGTGACCCTGATGCCCAGGGCGGGCGCGCTGGGCGTGGTGACCCTGCGCCTGCTCGCGGCGGCCGTCGTCCTCCTGCTGGTCTGCCGGCCCCGGCTGCGCGGGCACTCCCGCGGCGACTGGGGGACGGTGATCGTCTTCGGCGTCGCGATGGGCGCGATGAACGGGCTGTTCTACTCGGCGGTCGCCCGCATCCCGCTGGGCCCCGCGGTCACCCTGGAGGTCCTCGGCCCGCTGGCCCTGTCCGTCCTGGCCTCCCGCCGCGCCGTCAACGCGCTCTGGGCGGGCCTGGCCCTCGCGGGCGTCTTCCTGCTCGGCGGCGGAGGCTTCGGCGACCTGGACCCCACAGGTGTCGCCTTCGCCCTGGGCGCGGGCGCCATGTGGGCGGCCTACATCGTCTTCAGCGCCCGTACCGGGCGCCGCTTCCCGCAGGCGGACGGCCTGGCGCTGGCCATGGCGGTCGCGGCCCTGCTCTTCCTCCCCCTCGGCATCGCGGAGGCGGGCACCCGCCTGCTGGACCCCACCACGATCGCCCTCGGCTCGGCGGTGGCGCTGCTCTCCTCGGTCCTGCCGTACACCCTGGAACTCCTGGCCCTGCGCCGGCTGCCCGCCTCCACCTTCGCCATCCTGATGAGCCTGGAACCGGCCATCGCGGCCACGGCCGGCTTCCTCATCCTCGACCAGGCCCTGTCCGCCACGGAGGCCGCCGCGATCGCCCTGGTCATCGCGGCGAGCATCGGCGCGGTACGCACCCAGGTGGCGCGGGGCAAACTCCCGCCCCTGCCGGCCGAGGGCCAGTAGCGCCCCACCCGGCCGGCAGGCCTCCCGCCTCCCCCGGACCGCCGACGAGCCCGGCCGTGCCTCCCCCGGCCCGGACCGCGATGTGCCCACCGGCCGCGGTCCGGTCACGGTGCCGGCTTCGTGGCCCCCTCTCCGCTCTCCAGCGCTTCCGCCAGCACCTCCGCCAGGTGCCGGCCCCGCACTCCGGCGAGCTGGTCCAGCTGGGTCCGGCAGGAGAAGCCGTCCGTGAGGATCACCGCGTCCTCGGGCGCGTCCCGTACGGCGGGCAGGAGCTGTTCCTCCGCGCACGCCCGGGAGACCTCGAAGTGGCCTTTCTGGAAGCCGAAGTCGCCGGCGAGGCCGCAGCAGCCCCCGCTGAGGTCGCCGGTGAGGCCCGCGGCGGTGCGCAGCCGGCGGTCGGCCGTGTCTCCGAGCACCGCGTGCTGGTGGCAGTGGGTCTGGCCGGCCACCGGGCGGTCGACGGCGGGCGGTGTCCACTGCGGGGCGTGCCGCTCCAGCGCTTCGGCGAAGGTGAGGACCGCGGCGGCCAGCCGGGCGGCACGCGGGTCGTCGTGCAGGAGTTCCGGCAGGTCACCGCGCAGGGCCGCCGCGCAGCTCGGTTCCAGGACGACGACCGGCAGTCCGGCCCGCAGCACCGGTTCCATCAGGTCCAGGGTGCGGCGCAGGACCGCGCGGGCGCGGTCGAGCTGGCCGGTGGAGACATAGGTGAGGCCGCAGCAGACCCGGGCGCGGCGGGCCGTGAGCAGTGCGGTCGCCGCCCTGGTCCGGCCGTCGCCGATCACTCCCCGGCGCGGTGGCAGCGTCGGCGGAAGGGCCACCCGCAGCCCGGCGTCCTCCAGGACGCGGACGGCGGCCCGGCCGACGGAGGGGGTCAGGTGTTCGGTGAAGGTGTCCGGCCAGAGGACGACCAGGTCCCCGGTTCCCCGGGCGGGTTTCCTGTGACGCCACCACGCGGTGAACGTCCGTGCCGCCAGCCGGGGGATGTCCCGTTCCGCCGCGATCCCGCCCAGCCGTTTGCCGAGGGCGGCCAGTGGCCGTATCGAGGCGAGGTTGTTGATCAGGGGGGCCGTGCGGGTGCGGGTGGTCCAGCGCAGCCACTCGGGGAGCCGGCCCATGCTGTGGTGGGCGGCGGGGCGGCGGCGGCCGGCGTAGTGGTGGTGCAGGAACTCCGCCTTGTAGGTGGCCATGTCGACGCCGACCGGGCAGTCCGAGCGGCAGCCCTTGCAGGACAGGCAGAGGTCGAGGGCGTCCCGGACCTCCGTGGACCGCCAGCCGTCGGTGACCAGTTCCCCCGCGAGCATCTCGTGCAGCAGGCGGGCCCGGCCGCGGGTGGAGTGCTGCTCCTCGCCGGTGGCCCGGAAGGAGGGGCACATGACGGCGGGGCCGGTCACCGATGCCGTACGGCACTTGGCGACGCCGACGCAGCGGCGGACGGCCGCGCGGAAGTCCCCGCCGTCGGCGGGGTAGCCGAAGGTCACGTCGACCGGGCGGCGGGGCAGGACGGAGAAGCGGAGGTTGGTGTCGAGCGGGGCGGGGCGGACCAGCATGCCGGGGTTGAGCAGGTCGTCCGGGTCCCAGAGGGACTTGGCGCGTTCGAAGAGCCGGACCGTCTCCGCGCCGTACATCCGCGGCAGCAGTTCCGCGCGGGCCTGTCCGTCCCCGTGCTCCCCGGACAGCGAGCCGCCGTGCTCGGTCACCAGGTCGGCGAGTTCCTCGGAGAAGCGGCGGAAGCGTCCGACACCGGTCTCGGTGAGCAGGTCGAAGTCGATGCGGACGTGGATGCAGCCGTCGCCGAAGTGGCCGTACGGCGTGCCGCGCAACCCGTGGGCGGTCAGCAGGGCGCGGAAGTCGCGCAGGTAGGCACCGAGCCGGGCGGGCGGCACCGCGCAGTCCTCCCAGCCGGGCCAGGCCTCCGTGCCGTCCGGCATCCGGGTGGCCGTGCCGGCGGCGTCCTCACGGATGCGCCACAGTGTGCGCTGGGCCGCCGGGTCGGTGACGACCAGGGCGTCCACGACGTCGGCGGCTCGGACGATCTCCCGGGCACGCGTGTGTGCCTGCGCCGCCGTCCGGCCACCGGTCTCCACGAACAGCCAGGCGCCGCCCGGGGGCAGGCCGGCCCCGGCCGGGACGAGGTCGGCGCCCATGCCCTCCACGGTCAGCGGCCCGTACGGCAGCAGGCCCGCGGCGGCTTCGGCGGCGGCGCTCTCGTCGGCGTAGGACAGGACCGCCAGGGCACGCGCGCGCGGCACCTCGACCAGGCCGACCACCGCCTCGGTGAGGATGCCGAGAGTGCCCTCGGAGCCGCAGAAGGAACGGGCGACGTCCGCGCCCCGCTCGGGCAGCAGCGCGTCCAGCGCGTAGCCGGAGATGCGGCGGGGCAGGTCCGGGAAGCCTGTGCGCAGCCGGGCCAGTTCGCCCTCCACCAGTTCCCGCAATCCGTCGGGGGCGCCGGCCCAGTCCCGGCCGAGGCGCAGCCGCTCACCGCGCGCGGTGAGGACGGACAGCTCCCGTACGTTGTCCGCGGTCGTGCCCCAGGCGACCGAGTGGGAGCCGCAGGAGTTGTTGGCGATCATCCCGCCGAGCGTGCACCGGCTGTGTGTGGACGGGTCGGGGCCGAACCGCAGTCCGTGCGGGGCGGCGGCCTCCTGGAGCCGGTCGAGCACGAGGCCCGGCTGCACGACGGCCGTTCGGCCGACCGGGTCCAGTTCCAGCAACCCGTTCATGTGCCGGGTGAAGTCGAGCACCACGCCCGTGCCGGTCGCCTGCCCGGCGATCGACGTGCCCCCGCCCCGGGCCACCACGGGCACGCCGTGCGCCCGGCACACCTCCAGCGCGGCGGACACGTCGTCGGCGTCCCGGGGGGCCACCACGCCCAGGGGGACGCGCCGGTAGTTGGACGCGTCCATGGTCACCAGGGCCCGGGAGCCCGTGTCGAAGCCGACCTCGCCCCGGACGGCCCCGCGCAGCTCACCCGCAAGATCTGTCATGCGTCCAGGATGCATCCGATCACGCACAGTCACCGCCTCTTTTCCACAACCCCGCCTGTATCGTCGTACAACCCCACAAGCCCGCGTCCCGTGGATCTCGTCTCATCCGACGGACACGCCCCTCCCCCGGCCCGCGCCACGGGCTAACCTCGTTCCGTGGCCGACATCCAGATTCCCGCTGACATCAAGCCCGCCGACGGACGCTTCGGCGCGGGCCCCTCCAAGGTGCGCACCGAGGCGCTGGACGCCCTCGCCGCCACCGGTACGTCCCTGCTGGGCACCTCGCACCGGCAGGCGCCCGTGAAGAACCTGGTCGGCAAGGTCCGCGAGGGCATCTCCGAGCTGTTCTCCCTCCCCGAGGGCTACGAGGTCGTCCTCGGCAACGGCGGCTCCACCGCCTTCTGGGACATCGCCACGCACGGCCTGATCGAGAACAAGTCGCAGCACCTGACCTTCGGCGAGTTCTCCTCCAAGTTCGCCAAGGCGGCCAAGCTCGCCCCCTGGCTGGCCGAGCCCACCGTCGTGGCCGCCGACCCCGGCACCCACCCTCAGGCGCGGGCCGAGGCCGGCGTGGACGTCTACGCCCTCACCCACAACGAGACCTCCACCGGTGTCGCCATGCCGATCCGGCGCGTGGCCGGCGCCGACGAGGGCGCCCTCGTCCTGGTCGACGCCACCTCCGGCGCGGGCGGCCTGCCGGTCGACATCGCCGAGACGGACGTCTACTACTTCGCCCCGCAGAAGTCCTTCGCCTCCGACGGCGGCCTGTGGATCGGCGTCTTCTCCCCGGCCGCGATCGAGCGCGCCGAGCGCGTCCACGCCTCCGGCCGCCACGTCCCGGAGTTCTTCAGCCTTCCGACGGCGATCGACAACTCCCGCAAGAACCAGACGTACAACACCCCCGCCCTCGCGACGCTGTTCCTGCTGAACGAGCAGCTGGAATGGCTCAACGGCCAGGGCGGCCTCGCCTGGTCCACGGCCCGCACGAAGGACTCCTCGACCCGCCTGTACAGCTGGGCGGAGGAGTCCAAGTACGCGAGCCCGTTCGTCCCGGATCCGGCCGAGCGCTCGCAGGTCATCGGCACGATCGACTTCTCCGACGAGATCGACGCCGCCGCCGTCGCCAAGGTGCTGCGCGCCAACGGCGTCGTGGACACCGAGCCGTACCGCAAGCTGGGCCGCAACCAGCTGCGCGTCGCGATGTTCCCGGCGATCGACCCCGCGGACGTCGAGGCGCTGACGAGGTGCGTCGACTACGTGATCGAGAAGCTGTAGCCGTCACCCGCACGACAGCGAGGGGCGCCCGGTGCTCGCCGGGCGCCCCTCGTGCGTCAGCCCGTGTTCCGGACCGTTCGCAACGCCCTCGGCCGCCTCTGACGACCAGGACCTCAGACCTTGATGCTCCGGCGGACGCGGGCGATCACCTGCTGTGCTTCGACGCCGAAGACGACCGACTCGGCGAGGGTGCCCCAGACGCGGCGGTAGAGAGCGACTGTTTCTGCGCCGTCCAGCCGGAGTTCGGCGTGCCAGTCCTCGACCAGGGGCGCCCGGTGCCGCGCCGGGCGCCCTTGTCCTAGGTCGCTGTGCAGGTCGGTGAGGGAGCCGTGCCGCCCCCCGGTGTCCCGCCGAGGCCGAAGCTGGTCGAGTCGCCCGCGGGGACCGAGCCGTTGTGGGCGGCGTTCGCCGCCGTCACCGTGGACGCGGTCTGGGTGTAGCTCGCGTTCCACATGGACGTGATCTTCTGGGAGCCGCTCCAGCTCCACGTCACCGTCCACGACTTCAGGGCGACCGTGCCGGTGTTGGTGACCTTCACGTCGGCGTTGAAGCCGCCGCCCCAGTCGCTGCTGACGGTGTAGGCGGCGCTGCACGCGGCCGTGCTGCCTCCGCCACCGCCGCCGGTGCCGCCCCCGCCGTCACCCCCGCCGCTCGGGAAGAGCGGTGCCTTCACGCTCGCCAGGTAGCCGTCCTTGACCGTGTCGACCGTCGTCCAGTCGTCCTTGAGGATGCCGCCCGTGTCGCCGGAGTTGGGGTTCAGTGACCAGAACGTCCACTGGAAGGAGTCGGCGCCGTACGTCGAGGTCGGCCTGAGGTACTTCGCCAGTGCGGCCAGCCACTTCTGGTCGACGGCCGACTGGAGTGTCGTACCGAACTCGCCGACCCACACGGGGGCGATGTTCTGCTTGAAGAGGTACCCCCAGTACTTGTCCCAGATCCCCGGCATGTTGTCCGGGAACGACGGATCGCTGAACCAGCTCTGCTGGGCGACGCTCGTGGCGTAGTCGTGGGCGGAGTAGACGAGCCGGTCGGGCACGCTGAGCCGCACCGGGTACTGGCCGGCGCCCATCAGGTTCCCGCCCCACCAGCCGGACACGCCGTTGTACGTCTGGACGCCCTCGACGAAGACGAGCAGGTCCGGGTTGACGGAGAGGACGGCGTTCCCGCCGCGCTGGGCCGCGAGGCGCCAGTCGGTGGCCTGGTCGCCGCAGCCCCAGCAGGCCGGGTCGTGCGGCTCGTTGTGCAGGTCGATGCCGATGACCGTGTCCTGACCCCGGTAGCGGCCGGCGAGTGCCTTGAGGTTGGTGATCCATGTCGACTCGGGCACGGAGGCGGTGTACCAGAGGGCCGACTGACCGCCGGAGTCGGGCCGGTGCCGGTCCAGGATGACCTTCAGCCCGTCCCGGCCGGCGTAGGCGACGAGCTTGTCCAGCACCTGGAGGGAGGAAAGTCCTTGCAGGTCGGCGTTCTTGCCGGCGGAGAAGTCGATGCCGCTGGGGGCGGCGCCCGGCTTCAGGATGTCGTCGCTGTAGGGCAGCCGGAGCGTGTTGTAGCCCAGGGACCGGACTTGGTCGATCATGCTCTTGTAGTCGCGCGACCACAGGCCGTGGACCACCTGGTTGCTGGTCTCGAAGCCGAACCAGTTGATCCCGGCGACGCGTACCGGCTGACCGGCCGCGTCGAGGATCTGCCGGCCGCTGGTGTGCCAGTACCCGGCGCCGGGTGCGGCGGCGGCCGTGGGCGGGTCGGCCGCCTGCGCCGAGTACGCCCCGGCCAGGGGCAGGAGGAGCGCGGCGGCGGCAGCACACAGCGCCCTTCGTAAGCTGCGGAACATGTGTCTGCTTCCTCTCGGGAGGCGCGGCTCCGGACGTCATGGGAGCGCTCCCAAACGCCGCGCACACCCAGGAAACTCAGCCACCATGAGCACGTCAAGGCTACCGACGCGTACCGGTACAGCCGTCCCGCGTGACCGGTACAGCCGCGTCAGCCCCGCCGCAGCCGCCGCAGTCCGAACAGCGCGGCCACTCCCACCGCGACGATCACCGCGCCCACCTTCAGACTTCCGCCACCGCCCGCCTTGTCCCCGGAGGCGCCGGAACCGCCGTTCGCCGACGGCGACTTCGCCTCCGGACGGGCCGGGGCGTCCTCCGCCTGCACGGCGCTGTCGGCACCCTCGCTGCCGTACATCAGCCTGGTGCCGTCGGCGGAGTACGAGACCGACTCGCCCTGCCCCTGCAACGGCACGTCGAGGCGGCCCTCCCGCTTGATCCGGCCACCGTCGAAGCCGTAGTACACGCCGCCGAAGTACCCGCGGACGGCGAGCTGCCGGCCGTCCGGGGAGAACGCGGCGTCGGTGGCCCACAGGTCGACGGGGGCGACGGGCCGGAAGACGTTGGCGCCGGAGGTGGAGAGCGTGGCCGGGCCCTCGTACAGATGCCCGCCGTTCTCCTTCTTGTCGATGATGTAGACGCGCCCGGTCCTCGGGTGGACGAGCAGCGACTCGGCGTCACGGGGCCCGTTCGCGTACTTCACGACGTACTGCGTGGCCGTGACCGTCCGGTCCGTCAGCCGCTTCGGCTCGGGGAACTTGTAGATCCACACGTACGGCCATCGGCCGCCGAAGTTGTCACCGATGTCACCGACGTAGATCTCGTTGTGCGGCCCGACGGAGACGGCCTCGACGTCGCGCGGGGAACCGATGCCGCGCAGGGTGATCCGGGCGACGGTCCTGCCGGTGGCGCTGTCGACGGCGTAGAGGTACGGCCCGTCGTCGCTGTCGTTGTGCGTCCAGTAGACACCGGGGTGCAGACGGGAGGCGGCGAGCCCGCTGGACTCGGTGATCCGCGGATCCTTGAGGGTGAACCCCCCGTCACCGGTTCCGTCGGCGGCGGAGGCGGGCAGCGCGCAGGCGCCGGCGAGCAGCACCCCGGCGAGGACGGCGAACGATCGACGCATGCCCCAAGCCTGCCATCACCGCCGGGGGTTCAGGGGACGTGGTCCGCCTCACACGCACCCTGGATCCCGCGGGCTCCCGCGATCGTCCATCATGACCGGATGCTTAGGTTCATGCCCGTGGGCGACTCCATGACGATCGGGAGCGCGGGCGACCACACGTGGCGTTACCGGCTGTGGCGGCACCTGTCCGCGTCGCACGGCGGCCCGTTCACCTTCGTCGGCCCGCGCGAGAAGCTGTACGACAAGGACGACGACTCCCCGACGTCCCTGGACTACGCCGAGCCCGCCTTCCCTCGCGCCCACCTGGCGGGCTGGGGCGAGGGCTGGCTGCACATGGTCCCGCTGATCGGCGACGCCGTGCGGGACCACCGCCCCGACGTGCTCCTCGTCTCCCTCGGCCTGATCGACCTCGGTTTCTACACCAACGCCGAGCAGACGGCGGACAACGTACGGGCCTTCGTCACCGCGGCCCGCGAGGCGGACCCGCGCATCCGCATGGTGCTGCTGCCGGTGATCCCGAACATCCGGGCCGCGGCCGACCCGCCCTTCGCCGAGCAGGTGGACCGGTTCAACGTCCTGCTCGCCAAGGCCGTGGCCGACCTGGACGAACCCCGCTCGCCCCTGCTGTCGGCCTCGCCGCCGGAGGCGTACGACATCCACACCGACACGTACGACGGCACCCATCCCAACGCGAGCGGGGAACACCGGATCGCGGAGGCGTTCGCGGGGGCGATGTGGGAGGCGTGGGGGGTCGGACAGCCGTACACGGCCGGAACGCACTGACCGGCCTCCCGCGTTCCCCGGACCGTGCGCATCGTCGGGCCGCCCGACCGCGCCCGACCGTGGGCGGCCGTGGGCGGCCGTGGGCGGCCGGGGAGGAGTGCCACGGCGACCGCCGTCCCGGGCGGCGGCGTCGCGCCCGCGGCCCGGGGCCTTGCCTGGAGCGCACTCCAGGTCGTTGGCTGGTGAACCATGAAGTACACACAGCTCGGACGCACGGGACTCAAGGTCAGCCGACTCGTCCTCGGGACGATGAACTTCGGCCCGCAGACGGACGAAGCCGACAGCCACGCGATCATGGACGCGGCGCTGGACGCGGGCATCAACTTCTTCGACACCGCGAACGTCTACGGGTGGGGCGAGAACAAGGGCCGGACCGAGTCCATCATCGGGAACTGGTTCGCCAAGGGCGGTGACCGGCGCGACAAGGTCGTCATCGCCACCAAGGTGTACGGCAACATGGGGCAGGACGGCGCGTCCGTGTGGCCCAACCAGGACAAGCTCTCCGCGCTGAACATCCGGCGCGCGGTGGACGCCAGCCTGAAGCGGCTCCAGACGGACCACATCGATCTGTACCAGTTCCACCACATCGACCGGAACACCCCGTTCGAGGAGATCTGGCAGGCGATCGACGTCCTCGTACAGCAGGGCAAGATCCTTTACGCCGGCTCCTCCAACTTCCCCGGCTACAAGATCGCCCAGGCCAACGAGACGGCCGCCCGCCGCGGCGGCACCATCGGCCTGGTCAGCGAGCAGTGCCTGTACAACCTGTACGAGCGCCGGGCCGAGATGGAGGTCATCCCGGCCGCGCAGGACTACGGCCTCGGTGTCATCCCGTGGTCGCCGCTGCACGGCGGCCTGCTGGGCGGGGTCCTCAAGAAGGACGTCCAGGGCGGTCGACGCGGCTCCGGCCGGGCCTCGGACACCCTCGGCGACCCGGCCGCCCGCGCGCGGATCCAGGCGTACGAGGACCTGCTGGACAAGCACGGCCTGGAGCCCGGCGAGGTCGCCCTGGCCTGGCTGCTGACCCGCCCCGGCGTCACCGGCCCGATCGTCGGCCCGCGCACGGCCGCGCAGCTGGAGTCGGCGCTCAGGGCGGTGGAGCTGGAGCTGAGCGAGGACGTGCTCTCCGGCCTGGACGAGATCTTCCCGGGCCCGGGCCCGTCCCCGGAGGCCTTCGCCTGGTGACAGCGCCCGGCACCGGCGCTCCGCGCTCCGCGAGGAGCGCGGGAACGGCGGCTGCGGATGCTGAGGCGACCGGCAGCCGCCGTTACGGCCGGGGCTCGTGCCCCGGCCGGCCGGCAGGTCCACCACGGGTTCCGTGTCCCGGCCGGCAGCCGCCGCTCCTGTCAGGGGCTCCGCGGCAGATGGGCGTACGGTCCACCGGCCGCCCTCCGACGACCGCTACCACCGCCGCCGCCCGACAGTCACTGCCTCATCGCCCACGCCCGGTCGCCACCCGACGGCCGGCCCACCCACGCCCGCTGCCGCCCGGTGCCGACGCCGCCCGACAGCCACTGCCTCGTCACCCCACGGCCGGTCGCCACCCGACAGCCGGCCCGTCCACGCCCGGTGCCGCTCGCCCGGCGGGCTCCGCCGCTGTCGCCGCCGTCGGACGGCGAGCGCCGTGCCGCCGCCCGGCGGTCGCAGGGGTCGCTACTTGACGGCCGCCGCCAAGGCCACCATCACGAACATCAGCACCAGCACACCGGCCATGATCCGGTTCCGCGTCTTCGGGTCCACGCCGTCGAGCCTAGCCGCCCGCGCCGAGTGCCCAGCGCGCGACCGCCTCGTACCGGGGCTGCTCGCCGGGCACCCCGGACCTCGGCAGGCTGCTGCGCACGAGGGCGAGGTCCGCGACCGTCCAGGTGCTGCCGGCGAACTCCGCCAGCGCGGTGACGAAGGGCCGTACGTCCACCGTCTCCCGGCTGCGGGCCAGCGTGAGATGGGCCTTGTAGCGCCGGTGCTCCCCCGTCGGCATCCCGGCCTTGCGCGCCGCGGCCTCGGCCCGGCCGGCCAGCAGCCGCAGGGCTTCCACGTCTCCCCGCACGCCCGCCCACAGCGCACGGCCCTGCCCGAACTGGCCGCCGCCCGCCAGGCGCAGGGCGAACGGGGCCGTACGGTGGGCTGCGCGGGACAGGCGGTCCGAGAGGGCGGGTACGAGGTCGTCGGTGACCTCGCCGTAGAAGGCGAGGGTGAGGTGCCAGCCGGGGCGGGCGGTCCAGCGCAGCCCGCCGGCGCCCGGAAGCGTCCTCAACCGGGCGGCTTCTGCGGCGAGTTCGTCGATGACGTTCTCCGGGGGCAGTACGGCGGCGAAGAGTCTCATGTCTTCACGATCCCCGAGTTCCGGGGGCATGATGATCGGATGCCGATCACGATCCGCGAAGGCGGACCCGACGACGTCCCCCTGATCCTGGGCATGCTGGACAGCTCCGTGGAGTGGCTCGTCTCACAGGGCCGTACCCGGCAGTGGGGCACGGAGCCCTGGTCGGGCAATCCCCGGGCCGTGGCCATGGTCGAGCGGTACGCCACCCAGGGCCGGCCGTACGTGGCCGAGGTGGACGGCGTCCCGGCGGCCACCCTCACCCTCACCGACGCTCCCAGCCCGTACCTGGAGCCCGCCGACGAACCCGAGCGGTACATCAATCTGCTCGCCTCCGACCGCCGGTTCAAGGGGCAGGGCGCCGGGGCCGCCCTCCTCGCGCACGCGGCCCAGGTGACCCGTGGGGAGGGGGTCTCCCTGCTGCGGGTGGACTGCTACGCGGGAGACGACGGCAAGCTGGTCGCCTACTACGAGCGCCACGGCTTCATCCGGACCGAGCCCTTCACCTTCGGCGAGGACGCGTGGCCGGGGCAGGTGCTGGCCCGCAGGGTCCTGTAGCGCCCCCGGGCCCGCCCCGGTCCGCTCAGGCCGCCGTCGCCAGTTGTTCCGTCTCGCGCGGGACGAAGCGGACCCGTGGGTGGCCGTGGTGCCAGCCCACCGCCAGGCGCAGGCCGCCGATACGGGCCAGGACCAGTCCGACGGCACCGGCCGCGACGGCCGACACCACACCGCCGGCCGCGAAGCCGACCCGGGCGCCGTAGGTGTCGGTGATCCAGCCGACGACCGGCGCGCCGAGCGGCGTACCACCCATGAAGACCATCATGAACAGGGCCATCACCCGGCCGCGCATGGCCGGGTCGGTGCCCATCTGGACCGCCGTGTTCGCGGTGACGTTCACCGTCAGGCCGCAGATCCCGATGGGGACCATGAGCAGCGCGAACAGCCAGTACTGGGGGGCGACCGAGGCCACCGTCTCCAGTACGCCGAAGGCCAGCGCGGCGGCGATCAGGACGCGCAGCCGGGCCGTGCCGCGCCGGGCGGCCAGCAGGGCGCCGACGAGGGAGCCGACGGCCATCAGGGTGTTGAAGAGGCTGTACCCGCCGGCGCCGGCGTGGAAGACGTCGTCCGCGTAGGCCGACAGCCACACCGGGAAGTTGAAGCCGAACGTGCCGATGAAGCCGACCAGGACGATCGGCCAGATCAGCTCCGGCCGCTTGGCGACGTAGTTCAGGCCCTCCCGCAGCTGGCCCTTGCCGCGCGGCGCGCGCTCGACCACGTGCAGCTCTCGGGCCCGCATCAGCAGCAGGCCGGCGAGGGGCGCGGCGAAGGACAGGCCGTTGGCGAGGAACGCCCAGCCGGTGCCCACACCGGTGATCATCAGTCCGGCGACGGCGGGGCCGACGAGCCGGGCGGACTGGAAGTTCGCGGAGTTCAGGCTGACCGCGTTCTGGAGCTGGCCGGGGCCGACCATCTCGGAGACGAAGGACTGGCGGGCCGGGTTGTCGAGCACGGTGGCGAGGCCGACGGCGAACGCGGCGACGTAGACGTGCCAGACCTGGACGTGGCCGGAGAGGGTCAGCGCGGCCAGCGCCAGACCGGTGACGGCCATGGCGGACTGGGTGCCGAGCAGGGTCGGCCGCTTGGGCAGGCGGTCCACGAGGACGCCGCCGTAGAGGCCGAACAGCAGCATCGGCAGGAACTGGAGGGCGGTGGTGATGCCGACGGCCGCGGAGGAGCCGGTGAGCGCGAGGACCAGCCAGTCCTGGGCGATGCGCTGCATCCAGGTGCCTGTGTTGGAGACGACCTGGCCCATGAAGAAGAGCCGGTAGTTACGGATCTTCAGAGAGCTGAACATCGAGGTCGCGCGGGGAGCTGGGGCTGTAGTGACGGTCGGTGCGGGGGCGGAAGGTGTTCCGGATCCCGTACTCAAAAGGCTTCGCCTCCTTTGGTGGCTTGCTTACAGGTGTGCGAGCTTCTCCAGCACGGGGGCGGCGGCGCGCAGGGTGGCCCATTCGTCCTCGTCGAGTCCCTCGACCAGGCCTGCCAGGAACGCGCTGCGCTTGCGGCGGCTCTCCTCGAGCATGGCTTCGGCCTGCTCGGTCTGGGTGACGACCTTCTGGCGCCGGTCCTCGGGGTGCGGCTCCAGCCGGACCAGCCCCTTGGCCTCCAGCAGCGCGACGATGCGGGTCATCGAGGGCGGCTGGACGTGCTCCTTGCGGGCCAGCTCGCCCGGGGTGGCCGAGCCGCAGCGGGCGAGGGTGCCGAGCACCGACATCTCGGTGGGGCTCAGCGACTCGTCGACCCGTTGGTGCTTGAGCCGACGGGAGAGCCGCATCACGGCGGAGCGGAGGGAGTTCACGGCGGCAGCGTCGTCGCCATGGGTGAGGTCCGGCATGTTCTTTAGCGTAACTCATTACTCTCGCTAAAGACCACTCGGAACGGCCGCACCGCCCGTGATGCCCGCCACTGCGCGCATCAATCACCCGTACGGGTGAGCCGGTCACGGAAAGCGGCGCACCGGCCGGCCGGATGTGGCGACCCTCGTACGCATGGGGACCAGTGTGCTCAGCCTGCGGATAGACGGGGAGCTGCTCGAGCGGCTCCGGCACCACGCGGCGAAAAGAGGAATGAGCGTCCAGGACTATGTCGTCCGGACGCTCATTCACGGTGACTTCGACGAACGGTTCCAGGCCGCCGTCGAGGAGACGGAGAGGTTCTACGGGGTCAGGTGAGGCAGGTGAGGACTCACGTGAGACCCAGGGCCGGCATCAGGTAGTAGAACGCGAAGACGGCCGAGACGGCGTACATCGCCACCGGGATCTCCCGGGCCCGCCCGGCGGCCAGGCGCAGCACCGTGAAGGTGATGAAGCCCATGCCGATGCCGTTCGTGATCGAGTACGTGAACGGCATCATCAGCATCGTCACGAAGGCCGGGATCGCGATCGTGTAGTCGGCCCAGTCGATCTCCTTGACGGAGTTCGACAGGATCAGGAAGCCGACCGCGACCAGCGCCGGGGTGGCCGCCTGGGACGGGACCATCGTGGCGATCGGGGTGAGGAACAGCGCCACCGCGAACAGGCCGCCCGTGACGACGTTCGCCAGGCCCGTGCGGGCACCCTCGCCGACGCCGGCCGTGGACTCCACGAAGGCCGTGGTGGCCGAGGAGGAGCTGGCACCGCCCGCGGCGACCGCGAGGCCGTCCACGAAGAGGACCTTGTTGATGCCGGGCATGTAGCCCTGGGCGTCGGTCAGCTTGGCCTCGTCACCGATGCCCATGATCGTGCCCATCGCGTCGAAGAAGCACGACAGCAGGACCGTGAAGACGAAGAGGATGCCGGTCAGCACGCCGACCTTGGAGAACCCGCCGAACAGGCTGACGTGGCCGACCAGGCCGAAGTCGGGCGTGGAGACCGGGTTGCCCGGCCACTTCGGGACGGTCAGGCCCCAGGACGGGACGGTGGCGACCGCGTTGATGACGACCGCGAGGACGGTCATGCCGACGATCGAGATCAGGATGGCGCCCGGCACCTTGCGGACGATGAGTGCGAAGGTGAGCAGCGCGCCCAGGATGAAGATCAGCACCGGCCAGCCGGTGAGGTGACCGCCGGTGCCCAGCTGGAGCGGGACGGTGGTCTGGGCCGCGTCCGGCATCCGGGTGACGAACCCGGAGTCGACCAGGCCGATCAGCATGATGAACAGGCCGATACCGATCGCGATCGCCTTGCGCAGGCCGAACGGCACGGCGTTCATCACCCGTTCGCGCAGGCCGGTGGCGACCAGCAGCATGACCACGAAGCCGGCCAGGACGACCATGCCCATGGCGTCGGGCCAGGACATCCGGGGCGCCAGCTGGAGCGCGACGACGGAGTTCACGCCGAGGCCGGCGGCGAGCGCGATCGGCACGTTGCCGATGACACCCATCAGCAGCGTGGTGAACGCGGCCGTCAGCGCGGTGGCGGTCACCAGCTGGCCGTTGTCCAGGTGGTGGCCGTACATGTCCTTCGCGCTGCCCAGGATGATCGGGTTCAGCACGATGATGTACGCCATCGCGAAGAAGGTGGCGAAGCCACCGCGGACCTCACGGGCGACGGAGCTGCCGCGCTCGGAGATCCTGAAGTAGCGGTCGAGGGGACCGGAGCCGGACGCACCGCCCGGCTTCTCGGGGGTGGGGACCTTGGCGGGGGCCGAGGTGGACATGCGCAACCTCATCACCAGCGGGGTTCCCCCGAGCCCCGTTGGAGTTTCGTACGAGCGGAAGTGGTCAGAGACAAACGGTTTCAGTATGAAGGTATGAGAGAGAAGATCGCTATCTCCGCGCGTAGAACTGCTCACGTCCGCGCCGCACGCCGCGTCCGCGCCGCCTCGTAAGCTGTCCCCATGGCCAAGTGGACCCCTCAGCACGAAGCGCCGGAGCCCCTGGAGGGCCCCGTGGTCGCCACCATCACCGGCGGCACGATCGTGTGGTTCGTGCTCTTCCTCGTCCAGCTGCCCTTCTACGGCTGGTTCCAGGACCACGGGCACCTGTGGTGGCTGTGGACGTGCCTGGCGGGCGGCGGCCTGGGCCTGATCGGCGTCTGGTACGTGCGCCGGCGGGACGCGGCGCTCCGGCGGGCCGCCGCGCCGAGGCCGGCCCCCGCCGAGTAGCCGTTCGCCGCCGTTCGCGCCGAGCACCCGGTCGTCGCCACGCCGGTACGTCCGGCTCCGGCCGGGAGTCGCCCGGCCCGCCCGATCCGGCGGGCGACGGGACACATCCGCACGTACCGTCGAGAACATGACCCCCACAGACGCGGGTGCGGAACTCGACCCCGTCCACCCCGTGGCCCCGCCCGTGCGCCGGCCGGGCGGGCTGAGCGGGGCCGAGGTCGCGGAACGCGTCGCCCGGGGGCAGGTCAACGACGTGCCGGTGCGCCGGAGCCGGTCGCTGCGGGAGATCGTCCGGGCGAACGTCCTCACCCGGTTCAACGCGATCATCGGCGTCCTGTGGGTGGTCACGCTGTGCGTCGCGCCGGTCCAGGACAGCCTCTTCGGCTTCGTGATCATCGCCAACACCGGTATCGGCATCGTGCAGGAGTGGCGGGCGAAACAGACCCTGGACTCGCTGGCGGTGATCGGGGAGGCCCGGCCGACGGTACGGCGGGACGGGGCCGCCACCGAGGTGGGCACCGACGCGATCGTCCTGGACGACCTGGTCGAGATCGGCCCCGGTGACCGGGTCGTGGTCGACGGGGTGTGCGCGGAGGCGGACGGCCTGGAGATCGACGAGTCACTGCTCACCGGCGAGGCCGACCCGGTCGTCAAGCGCCCCGGCGACCGGATCATGTCCGGCAGCTTCGTGGTCGCCGGCGGCGGCGCCTTCACCGTGACGCGGGTCGGCCGCGAGGCCTACGCCGCCCAGCTCGCCGAGGAGGCGTCCCGGTTCACGCTCGTCCACTCCGAGCTGCGCACCGGCATCTCCACCATCCTCAGGTACGTCACCTGGATGATGGTCCCGGCGGCCGTCGGACTCGTCGTCACCCAGCTCGTCGTCAAGAGCAACGGCCTCGCGGACGCCGTCGCCCGCACGGTCGGCGGGATCGTGCCGATGGTCCCGGAAGGGCTGGTGCTGCTCACCTCCGTGGCCTTCGCCATCGGCGTCATCCGGCTGGGCCGCAGACGATGCCTGGTGCAGGAACTGCCGGCCATCGAGGGACTGGCCCGCGTGGACACCGTCTGCCTGGACAAGACCGGCACGCTCACCGAGGGCGGCATGGACGTCACCGGGCTGCGGCCGCTGGACGGCGCGGACGAGACGTACGTACGCAAGGTCCTCGGCGCGCTCGGCGAGTCCGACCCCCGCCCCAACGCCTCCCTCCGGGCGATCATCGACGCCTGTCCCGACAGCGACGACTGGCGGTGCGTGGAGTCGCTGCCGTTCTCCTCGGCCCGCAAGTACAGCGGGGCCGCGTTCAGCGAGGGCGACGGCGAGGTCAGCACCTGGCTGCTGGGCGCCCCCGACGTCCTGCTCGACCCCGGCGCCCCGGCCCTGGCCGAGACCGGGCGACTGAACGAGCGGGGGCTGCGGGTCCTGCTGCTGGCCCGGGCGAGCCGCGACCTGGACGACGCCGAGCCGGCCCGGGGCGCCCGCCCCACCGCACTCGTCGTACTGGAACAACGGCTGCGCCCCGACGCGGCCGGCACCCTGCGCTACTTCGCCGAGCAGGGCGTCCGCGCCAAGGTCGTCTCCGGGGACAACGCGGTGTCGGTCGGCGCGGTCGCCGCGAAACTGGGCCTGGACGGTACGGCGGTGGACGCACGCCGGCTGCCCGACGACCGGCCGGCCCTGGCGGAGGCCCTCGACTCGAACACCGTCTTCGGGCGGGTCGACCCGCGGCGGAAACGGGACATGGTCGGCGCGCTCCAGTCACGCGGGCACACGGTCGCGATGACCGGGGACGGCGTGAACGACGTCCTTGCGCTGAAGGACGCGGACATCGGTGTGGCCATGGGCTCCGGCTCGGAGGCCACCCGGGCGGTGGCCCAGATCGTGCTGCTGGACAACAGCTTCGCGAGCCTGCCCTCGGTGGTCGCCGAGGGCCGCCGGGTGATCGGCAACATCACGCGCGTGGCGACGCTGTTCCTGGTCAAGACCGTGTACTCGGTGCTGCTGGCGGTGCTGGTGGTGTGCGCGCAGGTGGAGTACCCGTTCCTGCCCCGGCATCTGACCCTGCTCTCCACGCTCACCATCGGCGTGCCGGCCTTCTTCCTGGCCCTGGCACCCAACAAGGAGCGGGCACAGCCCCACTTCGTGCGCCGGGTGATGCGGTACGCGGTCCCCGGCGGCGTGGTGGCCGGCGGGGCGACCTTCGTGACGTATCTGCTCGCCCGCCACCACTACACCGGCCCGGGCGCCCTGGACGCGGAGACCAGCGCGGCCACCCTGACCCTGTTCCTGATCTCCCTGTGGGTGCTGGCGATCATCGCCCGGCCCTACACCTGGTGGCGGGTGGCGCTGGTGGCGGCGATGGGCGTGGCGTTCCTGCTCGTCCTCGTGGTACCGGCCCTGCGGGACTTCTTCGCGCTCGAACTGGTCGGCGTGCCGATGCCGTGGACCGCGGCGGGGGTGGCGGCGGGGGCGGCGGCCACCCTGACTCTCGCGTGGAGGTGGGTGGACCGCCGCTTCCCGGCCTGAGACTCACGTAACCGGGACAGGTCTGCTCGTCACCTCGCTCGCACACCACCCGGGACCGGGGGGGCTGCCTGCGAAGGCAGCCCCCCGGTCGTGCGTTGTCCGGGGCGGCGACGGACGGAGCGGGTGACACTCCAGGAGGAGTGCCGCCTGACTACTGCACGTCGACGAAGTCACCCGTGGCGCTGGCCGCCGGGGTGGTCGTGGTGCCGGCGAAGGAGAAGCGGTAGTAGCCGTCGGCGGTAGCCGTGGTCGTCGTCCGCAGGTTGCCCGTGGAGTCCGTCTTGACGGTCTTCAGCGTGGTGTAGGTGCTGGAGCTCTTCTTGCGGAACTGGAGCTGCACGGACTGGCCGGTGTAGCCGTGGTACTTGTGGTCCTCCCAGTTGGCGCGGGCGAGCTTGCCCGTCACGGTGAGGGTCTTGCCCTTCTTCACCGGCTCCGGGGAGGCGTTGACCGTCAGCGTGGAGACGCGCTGGACCAGGGTGGTGCCCAGGCCGAACTGGACGGCCGACTTGTCGTTGACCATGTCCAGGGCGAGGCCCGCGCCGTGCCAGGTGCCCGCCTGGCTGTTGAACAGCTTCAGGTCGGCGTCGGTCTCCCGCGGGTTGATGTCGATCGGCCCCTTGCAGGTGGCCGTCGTGGCCGTCTTCTTGACGCAGGTGGCCGGGTCCTCGCCGCCCAGGACGTTGTCGGGGTCGTCGGAGGAGCCGCGGTAGATCAGCGGGCCGGTGGCGAACCCGTCGCCGGTCGGGTCCAGGCCGGCGTCGTGGGTCAGTGTGAACGTGACCGTGGTGGAGACGCGGTTGGTCGTACCGACCTTGACCGCCTTGGCGATCCTGAAGTCGGAGAAGGACACGTCCAGGTCGCCGATCGGCGCGGCGGTGGCGGTGAAGGCCGCCTTGCCGGACGTGTGCCGTGCGAGGGCCTCGGCGACGCCGGCGCGGTAGGACGCCCCGCCGTCGGCCGCGTGCGCGGCCGGCAGGGCGAGGGCGGAGAGGGCCAGGGCGCCGGAGACGGCGGCCACGGTGGCACGGAAGCGCATGTGTTCTTGTCCCTGATGGAGAAGGTGCTTGAAATCCCGGCCGGTTACTTCACGTCGACGAAGTCACCGGCGGCGCTGACCGCGGCGGTGGTCGAGTTGCCCGCGAAGGAGTAGCGGTAGTAGCCGTCGGCCGAGGCGGTGGTGGTGGTCTTCAGGTTGCCCTTGGAGTCCGCCGTGACCGTCTTCAGCGTGGTGTACGTGCTGGAGCCGCTCTTGCGGTACTGGAGCTTGACGGCCTGCGAGCCGTAGGCGCCGTACTTCAGGGACTCCCAGTTGGCGCGGGTGAGGGCGCCGGTGACGGTGAGGGTCTTGCCCTTCGTCACGGGCTCGGGGGCCGCGTTGACGGTGAGCTTGGCGGCGCGCTGGAAGGAGAAGGAGCCGGCCTTCTCCTTCCAGATGTAGTCCTCGTCGTTGGCGTCGACCCACGCGTCCACGTACCAGGTGCCGGCGCTCTTGTTGGTGAGGTAGTCCGTCTTCGGGTCGATCTTCACCGAGGCGGTGCAGGTGGAGGTGGTGGCGTTCACCTTGGTGCAGGTGGGCTTGCCGGTCGTCGCGTACCCGTAGTCGGGGCCGTAGAGGTCGAACTCGTCGGCGCTCTTGATCCCCGAGCCGTCGGTGGCGGTCACGCTGACCTTGACGGTGACCGCGCTGGAGATGCCGACCGACACCTTGTTGTCACCGTCCACGACCACCTTGGTGATCTTGGTGTCGCCCTGGCTGCCGCTGGCCTGCGCGGCCGGCACGGCGAGGGCGGACAGGGCCAGGGCACCGCCGACGACGGCGACAGAGACTCGAAAACGCATGTGTTGTCCCCACGATCAGATCTGGGAAGTCGTGTGACTCCGCACATGTGACGTGGGGACATAGTGAAAGGTTGTACTACTGATGAGATTTTCCTGAAACTACCGTCGAGCTCAGTCGAACCACCGGTCCCGCGCCAGCTCCTCCGTCCGCGACGGGTCCTCCAGCAGCGCGGCCACCTCGAACCGCCGCGGCCACTGCCCCGCCGCCCACGCCAGCCCGGCGGCGACGCCCTCCAGCGTGGCCGCGTGCAGCACGCCGTCGTCGGTGAGCCGCCAGTCGATCTCGACGCCGTCCACGACGAGTTCACCGTGCTCGACGTAGGTGCCCGGCGTACGCGGCCCGAGCAGCACCCGCACGGGGCGGGGAACCTCGTGCTCGGTCCCCTCGGAGTGCACCTCGCCGGTGACGGACTCGCTGAGGCGCCGCACCTGGAGCAGCTCGGCCAGCTCGGCGGCCACCGCGGGCCGGACCGGCAGCAGCGGCACCCCGGAGGTGAACGGCAGCAGGTCCGGGGAGTCGACCACGACGGCCGCACCGGCGTCCACGACCTCCACCCGGCCGTCGACCACGGCCCGCAGCTCGTCCGGCAGCGTCACCTGCTCGGGGTCCAGTTCCGCCAGCGCCCCGTACAGGCCGTGCAGTTGGGCGGCCGTGACCGGGCGGTCCGGGTCGGCGAGCCGGTCCAGCAGCTCGGCGGCGCCACCGGGCTCGTCCAGCAGCGCGCCGACGGAGGTGCGCACGCCGAGCGCCCGCAGCACCTGCTCGTCCCCGAACCCGGTGGCGTCGGCCTCGTCGTACAGCCCGCGCAGCAGCGGGTCCCCGCCGGCGGCGAGCAGACCGGCCGGACGCCGGCCGTCCAGGACCGGATGCCCGCGCAACCACCAGGCGGTGTACGGCCGTACGGCCTCGTGGGTGCCGTCGGGCAGCAGGATCCGCACCGGCTGGGTCACGGCGTCCCGCAGCGGCGGCCGGGCCAGCAGGGCCAGTGCCTCGGGCCAGTGGGCGTCGTCCACCAGGTCAAGGTCGCGGACGGCGACGAGTTCGGTGGCGACCGGCGGCACCGGGCTGTCCGGGAACCGGTCGAGGATGTCCTCGCACCACACGTCGACGGCGTCCAGCAGGCCGGCGTCGTCCGGTTCGGCGTAGTCGCCCTCGCGGGGGTCCAGTTCGTCCGGGTCGAGGACGACGTCGGTGGCGCGGACGAGCGCGAAGTCGGCGAGCACCCCGCAGGCGGCCAGCGGCTGCTCGCCCCACCGCTCGGCCAGGCCGGAGTCCACGGCGGCCAGCTCGCCCTCCCGGATCACCCGGGCGAACGGGCTGCCGGGAAGGACGAGTTCACCGGCGGGCGAGAGTTCCCCGTCCTCGTCGGGCAGCGCCAGGGCACCCAGCCAGGGCTCGTCACCCGGCTCCAGCGCGGCGTCCCGGACCAGGGCGAGGACGGTCTCGGCCAGCTCCTCGGCGTCCGGCGCGTCCTCCTCCCAGCCGATCCCGCCGCCCTCGTCCAGGGATCCGGCCACGGCGGCCCGCACCTGGGGGGTGGTCAGCACCGCGCGCGGTGAAGCGGGCAGCGCGCCCAGCTTCTCCAGCAGCGGGTGCGCGGCATCCTCGTGGGCGACCTTCAGCCCGAGCCGGCCGAGGACGTCCGGGTCGACGGGGGCGGCGTCGGGGGTGGGCAGGAGGACCTGCCGGGGCCCGACGGTCGTACGGCCGTCCGCGAGGGGCACCGGAAGCCCGGAGAGCCGGTCGGGGTCGACGCCGGCGAGGCTGTCGTAGAGCCGCCACCACCAGTCGGGGTCCTTCTCCAGCCCGGCCAGCCGGTCGACGGCGTCGGCGAGCGGCAGCCGGGCGACCCCGAGGGTGCGCAGCTCGGCGCGCCGCTCCAGCCCGGCGGGCAGCAGCGTGGGCAGCACCTCGGCGAGGACGCGCACGGTGCCGGCCCCGGCGCCCTCCACGACCTCCGCGTCCCGGGGCCGCAGCGCCTCGGGCAGTTCCTCGTCGCCGTCCGCCTCGACGGCCGGCGGCAGGAAGGCGGTCCGCGGCAGCCGCTCCAGGACCGCCTGCCGCAGCGCCCCGTCCAGCTCGCCCCGGCCCAGCGGCCCGGGCACGAGGCCGATGATCCCGTCCGTCACCGGCCGCCACCGGGCGAGCAGTTCCGTGTAGACGTCGGCCGCGCGCTGCACCAGGAAGTCGGTGAGGGGGCCGGGCGCCGCGTGCCGGCGGGTGGTGTCGAGGGGGAAGGAGGCGATGAGCAGGGCGGGCACCCCCAGGGGCTCGTCGCTGGGGGTCGGCGCGTGCAGGACGGCGTTCGTGCGGGGCGGCACCGGCCGCCCCTGCTCGTCGGCGGGCACCGCCCAGGTCACCGACCAGTGGGGCCGCAGCCGTTCCTCCACCGGCCGGTCGGCGAGCAGGTCGGGAGTGAGCGGGCCGTGCGCGGACGCGGTCCGCCACGCCGTCGCTCCCTCCCGGGAGTCCTCCACGACGGTGAGGCCGCCGTCGTCGCGCCGGCGCAGGGTGCGGGCCGGCGCGGCCTCGACCTCGATCACGACCTCCTCGAGTCCCGGCAGGGCGAGGAGCAGCGCGTCGTCGACGGCGTCGAGCAGCCGCTCGGCCAGACCGGCCGCGGCGGCGTCCCGCAGCGGCAGGATGACGGCGGTGTCGTACGGGTCCGGAGCGGTGCCCTCGGCGGCGAAGGGCAGCCGCAGCAGGGGCACGTGTCCGTCCCGGCGCCGCACCTCGTCACCGAGCCCCGGGCTGTGCCGGGCGGTGTCGGCGGCCAGCTCCCTTGCCTCGGCGAGGGACCAGCGCACCCCGCCGTGCCGCCCCACGACCGCCGGTTCGTCCGTCACCGCGACGACGGCGGCGAAACCGACGCCGAACCGGCCGACGGCGCCGTGCGTGCTCCCGGCGTCCCGCTTCGCGGAGGCCCGCAGCGTGGACAACGACTCGACGCCGGCCGCGTCCAGGGCCGCGCCGGTGTTCGCGGCCACCAGGACGCCGTCGCGGAGGGTGAGCCGCAGCCGTCCCGGCACGTTCGCCCGGGCGGCGGCGTCGGCGGCGTTCTGGGCCAGCTCCACCACGAGCCGGTCGCGGTAGCCGCCCAGGACGAGGTCCTCCTCGGCGTTGGCGTCCTCACGGAACCGGGCGGGGCTGGTGGCCCAGGCGTCGAGAACGCCGCGGCGCAGACGGGCGGTGCCGAAGGGGTCGGCGCCCTCGGCCGCCGGCCGCACGAACTTGCTCACGTTCACTCTCCTCGTCGACGTGAGGACGAAGGTACAGCGCGGACGGGCGGGAGACCGAAGGGGCGGGGCGGCCGCGGGGCGGGAGGCGGTGGCCCGGGCCCGGGAACGTCAGTGGCCAGGGGGAACGTCCCTCGGCGGTGCCCCGCCTCCCGGGTCAGGGGCCCGGCCCCGGATCCGGGTTGACGGCGCGGCCCAGACCGGCGCGCGCGGCTTCCAGCTGGGCGGCGAACGCGATGCCCAGGAACAGGGCGACGGCCGTCAGGTTGGCCCACAGCAGCAGGGCCACGAAGGCGGTGAGCGGCCCGTACACGGCGCCGAAGGAGCCGCTCCGGGAGACGTACAGGGCCAGCAGCCAGGTCGCCATGACCCACAGCACCAGGTGGACGGCGGAACCGAACGCCAGCCAGGTGTAGCCGGGCTGGTCCCGGCGCGGCGACCAGCGCAGGATGACGGCGGACGCCATCCACGCGAGGGCCGTGCCCACGGGCACCTCCAGGGCGCCCCACCACGCCGGGGGCGCGGGCCGGCCCAGCGTCTCGGCCGTCGCGGCGCCGACGGCCTCGCCCGCGACGAGGACGAGGAAGCCGAGGACCATCGGCACGCCGGCGGCGAACGCGAGGAGCACGGCCCTGGCGTACTTGCGGGGGAAGGGCCGGTCCCGTTCGATGCCGTAGATGCGGTTGGCGCCCCGTTCGACCTGGCCCATGGCCGACGCCAGGTTGAGGACGGAGAAGGCCAGGCCCAGGCAGAGCGCGACCTTGCCCCACAGGTCGGAGCCGGCGGTGCGGCGGGTGCCGCGCAGCGCGTCCTGGATGACGTCGGAGCCGCCCCCCGGCACGATCCCGCGCAGGGTCAGCTCGATGACGCGCCCCACGCTCTCCGTGTGCGCGGCCGTGGCGAGGCCGACCAGCGCGATGAGGAGCGGCACCATGCCCAGCACGATCTGGAAGCCGAGGGCCCGCGCGTTGGTGAAACCGTCGGCGTAGCGGAACCGGGAGAACGCGTCGAGCAGCAGCCGCACGCCCCCGTAGCGGCGCAGCGCGGTGAAGGCCTCGTCGCCGGAGAGTTCCTCCCCGATCATGTCCCGTGTCTGCGGGACATGGACCACCGTCCCCATGGTCTGTGTCTCCTCAGCTGTGGAAGCGGCCGGCCGTCACGATCGGCCCGGATGGTTCCCGGGGCCGTTGCCGGGCCCGGCCAGCGGCGTCGGCGACAGCGCCGTGGGTTCCTCACCCGGCTCCAGCAGGGTGTCCGCCGCACCGACGATCAGCGGATCGGGGGTGCCCACCGCCGTGTCGTCCTTGGCGAGGTAGTCGAAGCGGTCGAGCAGACTGCGCATCGCCTCCAGCCGGCCCCGCCGCTTGTCGTTGTTCTTCACGACCGTCCAGGGCGCGTGTGCCGTGTCCGTCGCCCGGAACATCGCCACCTTGGCCGCGGTGTAGTCGTCCCAGCGGTCGAGGGAGGCCAGGTCGGTGGGGGAGAGCTTCCAGCGGCGTACCGGGTCGACCTGGCGGATCGCGAAGCGGGTGCGCTGTTCCGCGCGGGACACCGAGAACCAGAACTTCACCAGCAGGATGCCGTCGTCGGTGAGCAGCCGCTCGAACATCGGGGTCTGTACGAGGAACTGCTCGTACTCGGCTTCCGTGCAGAAACCCATGACCCGCTCGACTCCCGCCCGGTTGTACCAGGAGCGGTCGAAGAAGACGATCTCGCCGCGGGCCGGGAGGTGCGTCACGTACCGCTGGAAGTACCACTGTCCCGCCTCGCGCTCGGTCGGCTTGTCCAGCGCCACCACGCGGGCCCCGCGGGGGTTGAGCCGCTCGGTCATCCGCTTGATGGTGCCGCCCTTGCCGGCCGCGTCCCGGCCCTCGCACACCACGACGACCCGCCGGCCCGTCTCCTTCACCCAGCGCTGGAGTTTGAGCAGCTCTATCTGGAGTATCCGCTTGGTCCGCTCGTACTCGCGTCGGCCGAGCCTGCTGTCGTAGGGATGGTTCTCCCGCCAGGTCTCGATCGGCCCGCCGTCGGCCTCCAGGAGCACCGGCCGTTCCGGCTGCCGGTCGTCCACCTCCAGACCCCGCAGCAGGTCGTCCTCCCTCACCGTGCCGTGGGTGCCCCGTGTCTCCGTCACCTGCTCGTGCTCGGCCATGGACCGCCTCTCCCGCCTGGCCACTCGCCGGGGCCACCCCGCCGGACCTCACCTTTCTCCCACGTGCCCCCGGAGACCGAAGCCAGACCCACGACCTGGGACCGGGGGCGACCGCCGTCCGCCGCGCCCTGTACGGTCGCTACGGTCGTTCCTATCCGTACGGTGTGAGACAGGAGGGCCCACACGTGCCGGAACTGCGTCTGGGACCAGTACTCAGGTACACCGACGACTCGTGCGCGACCGTGTGGGTCGAGACGAGCCGCCCCTGCACGGTGGAGGTGCGCTGCTCGGACGGTGCGGGCGGCACGGCCCCCACCTTCCAGGTGGCCGGACACCACTACGCACTCGTCACGGTCACCGGGCTGCGGCCGGACAGTTCACCGTCGTACGAGGTGTTCCTGGACGACGCCCCGGTGTGGCCCCTGCCCGACTCCCGCTTCCCGCCCTCCGTGATCCGGTCACCCGGCGCCGGCGACGCCGTCCGGGTCACCTTCGGGTCCTGCCGCTGGGCCGCGCCCCCGGCCGACGGCACGGACCCGGTCGGCCCGGACGCCCTCGACACCCTCGCCACCCGGCTGGCGGCCGACCCGGGCGCCCAGCGCCCCGACGTCCTGCTGCTCCTGGGCGACCAGGTGTACGCGGACGAGACCTCCGAGGACACCCGGCGCTGGCTGGCCGGCCGCCGTGACCTGGACAAGGCGCCCGGCAGCCAGGTCACGGACTACGAGGAGTACTGCCACCTCTACCACGAGTCCTGGCTCGACCCCGAGGTCCGCTGGCTGCTGTCCACCGTGCCCAGCTTCATGATCTTCGACGACCACGACGTCGTGGACGACTGGAACACCTCCGCCTCCTGGCTCGCCGACATGCGCGCCACCGACTGGTGGCAGGAACGGCTCCTCAGCGGCCTGATGTCCTACTGGGTCCACCAGCACCTCGGCAACCTCTCCCCCGCCGAACTGGCCGACGACCCCGCCTACGCCGCCGTGCGCGCCACACCCGACGGCACCGGCGCGCTGCGCGACCTCGCCACGCGGGCCGACGCCGACCCCGCCGCGGTCCGCTTCAGCTACCGGCGCGACTTCGGCCGGGTCCGCGTGGTGATGGTGGACTCCCGGGCGGCACGGGTCCTGGACGAGGACCGCCGGTCCATGCTCGCCCCCAGCGAGGCCGACTGGCTGCGCGAACAGGTGCTGTCCGACCCCGGGTCGTACGACCACCTGCTCCTCGGCACGTCCCTGCCCTGGCTGCTGCCGCACCTCGTGCACGACACCGAGAACTGGGACGCCGCCCTGTGCGCCGGGGAACGCGGGGCGCGCTGGGCCCGCTTCGGCGAGTACCTGCGCCGCCGCGCCGACCTGGAGCACTGGGCCGCCTTCCCCCGCTCCTTCGCCTCCCTCGCCGCGCTGATCGCCGAGGCCGGGACCGCGCCGGACGGCCCCGCGAGCGTGTGCGTGCTGTCCGGAGACGTGCACCACGGTTACCTGGCCCGGGCCTCCTGGCCGATCGACGGACCTCGCATCCCCGTCGTCCAGCTCACCTGCTCACCCGTCCACAACTCCGTGCCCCTGTCGATGCGGGTCGGCTTCCGCTTCGGCTGGAGCGCCCCGGCCCGCCTGCTGGGACGCCTCCTCGCCCGGCACGGCCGCTGCGAGCGACCTCCGGTGGTCTGGCGCAAGCAGGGCGGGCCGTGGTTCGGCAACCAGCTCATGACCCTGACCCTGCGCGGTCGTGCGGCCCACCTCCGCCTGGAACTGACCACGCCTGAGGCGGAGTTGCGCACCGCCCACGAGACCACCCTGACCCGGGGGTAGTTCAGCCGGTGGCCGCGTGCCCGACGAAGTCGGTCCAGGTCGCGGGCGCCACGGTGAGGACGGCTCCGCCGGTCTGCTTGGAATCACGGATGTGGACGGCGGAGGGGGCTGCGGCGACCTCGACGCAGGAGTCGCCGTCAGGGCCACTGCTGTAGGTGCTCTTGAACCAGTCCAGACCGACTTCGACGCAGGAGTCGATATCGCTGCTACTGCTGTGGCTGCTCTTGAACCAGCGGATCATGTCTCTCCCAGCAGGTGCTCGATGAAGGCCAGCGACTCCCGCGGGGAGAGCGCCTGCGCCCGGATGATGCCATACCTCAGTTCGAGGATGCGGAGTTGCTTCGGCTCGGAAACCGGACGGCCGTTGGCCACACCCGGAGAGCGCCCGACCGCCGAACCGTCCTCGAACTTCAGCACCTCGATACCGCCTTCAGTTCCAGCATGCTCCGGCCGATCCATCGGCATCACCTGGATTTCGACGCTCCGCAACTGCCCCACCTCCAGGGCGTGTTCCAGCTGCTTCCGGAGCAGCTGCCTGCCACCCAAGGGACGCCGGAGCACCCACTCCTCCACGACGAAGCTGAGTTCGGGTGCCGGATCACGCGCGAACACCGACTTCCGCGACGTCCGCGCCCTCACACCCCGATCGATGTCGTCCTGCGTGACAGCCGGCCGCCGCATCATGAACAGTGCCCGCGCGTACTCAGGCGTCTGCAGCAGCCCGTGGACGTTCAGCGGATCATAGAGCTGGAGTTCCACGGCCTTGGCCTCCAGCTCCGCCAGCGCCCGCACCTTCTTCGGATAGCGGACCTTCTCCACGTCCTCCTTCATCGCGGCGAGCAGCCCACCCGCGTCCAGGACCCTGTCGGCCTTGTCGAGGTACTCCGGCCTGGGGATGCGTTTGCCGGCCTCCACCTTGTAGACCATGTCCTCGCCGTACCCGATGGCCCTGCCGAAGTCGGACGCCCGCATGCCCACGGCTTCCCGGCGCAGCCTCAACTGGCGCCCCACGGTGGCGATGACGGCGAGCCCCCACTCGTCGTCGGGATCGACCTCCCACCCCGGCTCCTCTTCCTCGCTCACAGCGCACCCCCTTCTCGACAGCCCGGACCCGCCCGGACAAGCGATGGACAGTGACCGTACGCAATCGCGCAGTCACTGTTCACAGGTAGCAGGCGCGGCCACCCTGGGCGATGTGAACGAGCAGATCTCCACCCCCGTCCCGAACTTCACGGTGCAGCTGTCACCCACGCCCCGAGGGGCCCGGCTGGCCCGGCTGTTGGCCACAGAGCAGCTCCGTTCCTGGGGGCTCCCGCCGGATCCCGCGGCGCTGATCGTGGCGGAGCTGGCCGCCAACGCGGCCACCCACGGGCGGGTCACGGGCCGGGACTTCCGGCTGACGCTGTACGCCGTCGGGGACACCCTCCGTATCGAGGTGACCGACACGCGCGGTGACCGGCTGCCCGTGCCCGGGCGGCCCGCGCCGGACGCCGACGCGGGCCGCGGGCTGCTGCTCGTGGACGCGCTCGCGCGGCGGTGGGGCACGGCGCCCGGGCCGTCACCGAGGAAGACGGTGTGGGCGGAGGTGTGCCTGCGGTCGGGGGACGGCCCGGCCGCGGGGGCGGTGGGTCAGGAGTGGCCCAGTTCCGCCGTCTCGTCGTCGCCCGTGTCCGGGACGGAGCCGGAGTCGCGGGCGGGGCGGAGCGGGAAGGGGTCGACCCGGGTCTCGTCGATGACCGGCGCGGCCGGCTGCGGGGGTCTGGGCATGACCGCCGCCTCGGAGTGGCCGCCGCAGCCGTAGGCGAGGGAGACCACGTGGCCGTCCGCCGGCGAGAACTCGTTGGCGCAGACGCCGAAGGCCTGGCCGAGGGAGCCGCCGATGGGGACGAGGAAACCGCAGCTGACGCAGCTGGCGGGGGCCGCCTGGGCCATGGGGGTCTTGGGGCCGAAGGCCTCTTCCCAGCGGTCGGCGGCGCTGTGCAGGCCGTAGCGGGACAGGACGCGGGCCCGGCGCATGCCGAGTTCCTCGGCGACGGCCGCGATCGTCCCCCGGGCGGGGACGGCCTGCTGGGCGGCGGGCGTGCCGGGGGTGACGTCGGCGTCCTCCGCCTCCGCCAGTTCCCGCATCTCCTCGGAGACCGCCGCGCTCGGCAGCGGTTCCTCCTCGCCGGTGTAGCCGGGCTCCAGACGCAGGTCGTCCTGGTCGGTGGGGAGCAGGTCGCCGGGGCCGAGGTCACCGGGGCGCAGGCGCTCGCTCCACGGGACCCACTCGGGGGCGAGGAGGGCGTCGGGGCCGGGCAGGAGGACGACCTCGTCGAGCGTGACGGCCTTGGCGCGGGAGGCGCGGGCCACCGTCACGGCCCAGCGCCAGCCCCGGTAGCCCAGCTCCTCGCACGCGAAGAAGTGCGTGACAACGCGGTCGCCCTCGGACACCAGGCCGCTGTGCTCACCGACCTCGCCGGGCGCGGCGGCCTCCTCGGCGGCGGCACGTGCGAGGTCGACGGCCTCGGCGCACAGGCGGTCGGGGGTGCGGCTTCGCGTGGTCGCTGCGCTCACAGGTATCGCTTCTCTCCTACGCCGTCTCATCGAGTGCGGCTGCCTCCGGCGGTTTCGCCTACGGAGCGGACCAGGGGACCGCATCGACGTCTGCATCCGCGCGCCCGGGCGCACCTCTGCCATCCATTCTGCGTTATGGCTGAGATAGGCACGCTACACCGGGCGGGATTCGTGGATTCCCCGACCCGGCCACCCGCCCCGGCCGAGTGGCGGGCGCGGCACCCGATCCGAAGCCCCGGCGGGCCCCGATCAGAGCTTTGTACGCCGCCACACGCATCCGGAGGGCACTATCCAAGCCCATCTCGGGGCACTATGAACGTCGTGGCAGCCGCGGACAAGGTAGAGGGTCGGGGCGGCGGTTCGGGCCGGGTGGGTGGCGCCGTCCGCTCGATGGGGCGTGCCCTGCACCTTCCGGTCACCGGCACGGCGCGGGGCATCCGCAGGGTGACGCACGCGCACGGGGCCGGCGAGTCGGGCCTCGGCAAGCTGATCGAACTGCACGCGGTGAACGGCGCCGGCGATGTGATGATCACCGTGGCGCTCGCCTCCACCGTGTTCTTCTCGGTGCCCACCGACGAGGCACGCGGGCGGGTCGCGCTGTACCTCGCCATCACCATGGCGCCGTTCACGGTGCTCGCCCCCGTCATCGGGCCCCTGCTGGACCGGCTGCCGCACGGGCGGCGGGCGGCGATGGCCGGGGCGATGCTCGCGCGGGCGCTGCTCGCGCTGATCATCTCGGGCGCGGTGGCGAGCGGCGGCCTGGAGCTGTATCCGGCGGCGCTGGGCGTGCTGGTGGCGTCGAAGGCGTACGGCGTGGTGAGAAGTGCCGTCGTGCCCCGGCTGCTGCCGCCCGGGTTCTCGCTCGTGAAGGCCAACTCCCGGGTGACCCTCGCCGGGCTGCTGGCCACCGGTGCCGCCGCGCCGGTCGCGGCGGGGCTGCACGCCATAGGTGACCCGTGGCCGCTGTACGGCGCCTTCCTGATCTTCGTCGGCGGAACGATCCTGTCGTTCTCCCTGCCGACCTCGGTCGACTCGGCCAGGGGCGAGGGCAGGGCGTTGCTCGCGGCCGACGAGGAGCACCTGCACGGCTCGCGCCGCACCCCGGCGAAGCGGCCGGGGCTGCGGACCGTCGGGCCCGCCGTCACGCACGCGCTCGGCGCCAACGCCGGCCTGCGCTGCCTGTCCGGCTTCCTGATCTTCTTCCTCGCGTTCCTGCTGCGCGAGCACCCGCTGACCGGGGAGAGCGCGGCGGTGTCCCTGGGCGTGGTCGGTGTCGCGGCGGGGACGGGCAACGCCCTGGGGACGGCCGTGGGGGCGTGGCTCAGGTCCCGCGCCCCGGAGATCATCATCGTGACCGTGGTCGCGGTGGTCCTCGGTGCCGCGGTGATCGCCGCCGTGTTCTTCGGGGCGTTCCTGGTGGCCTGCCTCGCCGCGGTGGCCGGGTTCGCGCAGGCGCTGGCCAAGCTGGCACTCGACGCGCTGATCCAGCGGGACGTGCCGGAGGCGGTGCGGACCTCGGCGTTCGCCCGCTCGGAGACGCTGCTCCAGATGGCGTGGGTGTTCGGCGGCGCGGTCGGCATCGTGATGCCGCTCAACGGCACGGTGGGGCTGCTGGTCGGCGCCGCGTTCGTGGCCGTCGGTCTGCTGACCACGCTGCGGGGGCTGCTCGCCTCGGCCCGGCACGGCACCCGGGCCCGGGCCCGGGTGGCGTGACGATCCGGACCCGGGCCGCCCGGCCGCGGGCACGGCCGGCGTAACGAACCGGGCACGCCGCACCCCGCGTGGGCGGGCGGCCACGGGCGCCCGATAGCCTTCGGCCATGACCACGCTGCAATCCGTTGTGCGACGCCGCCGCGCCGTCGCCGCCGCCGGCGCCGTTTCCGCCGGACTGCTCGTCCTGTCGGCCTGCGACAAGCCGACACCCGTCGCGACGATCACCGTCGGCAGGAGTTCGGTCAACGCCGAGGCTCTCTGCTACAACGACGGCAAGGCCCTTGACGACAAGTCGCTGGCGAAGTGCGTCAAGAAGGCCGACGACGTCAAGTCGATCAAGGTCGGCCAGGACGAGACCGTCCGCGTCGGTGTCGACCCGAAGATCGCGGACGCCGGCTGGATCCTCCTGGTGAACGGACGCCAGTTCACCGACACCAGCAAGGAGACGTACCGGACGATCCCGAGCAGCGCGTTCTTCAGCGCGCAGTACGGCACCCAGGGCAACACCAACACGGTCTCCATCCGCATGGGCGGCAAGTCGAACGAGGGCGTCTGGTCCTTCAAGCTGAAGAAGGCCTGATCACGACGGCGGCACGGGTCCTGGTCGCCACCGCGGTCCCCGTAGAGCGGGACGCGGTGGCCCGGGCGCTGCCCGCGGCCGAGGAGGTACGGCTGCCGGGTGCGGTGCTGTGCCGTACGGCCGCCGGATGGGACCTGCTGGCCGCCGGGGTCGGCCCGGCGCTCGCCGCCGCGTCGACCGCCGGCGCCCTCACCGCCGCCGCGCTGGCCGGCCGGCCCTACGGCCTGGTGGTCTCGGCCGGGATCGGCGGCGGTTTCCCGCCCGGCGCGCCCGTCGGCTCCCTCGTCGTCGCCGACGCGGTCACCGTGGCCGACCTCGGCGCCGAGACCGCCGACGGCTTCCTGCCGGTCACCGAACTCGGGTTCGGAACCGTCACCCACCGCCCGCCGGAATCACTCGTACGGGTCGCGTCCGAGGCCACCGGCGCCCGTACCGGCACCATCCTGACCGTCTCCACCGTGACCGGCACCGCCGCCCGCGCCGACGCCCTGCGCGCCCGGCACCCCGGCGCGCTCGCCGAGGGCATGGAGGGGTTCGGGGTGGCCGAGGCCGCCGCCGCGCACGGGGTGCCCGTGCTGGAGATCCGCGCCGTCTCCAACGCCGTCGGGCCGCGCGACCGTGCCGCCTGGCGCATCGCCGACGCCCTCGCCGCCCTCACCGAGGGCTTCGGGAAGCTGGCGCCCGCACTGGAGAGTTGGAACCCGCATGAGACTTGAGCCGCTGCAGATCGCGTACTCGCCCTGCCCGAACGACACCTTCGTCTTCGACGCCCTCGCCCACGGGCGCGTCCCCGGCGCCCCCGCGCTGGACGTGACCTTCGCCGACATCGACATCACCAACGGCATGGCCGAGCGCGGCGAGTCGGACGTGCTGAAGGTGTCGTACGCCGTCCTGCCGTACGTCCTCGACACGTACACCCTGCTGCCGTGCGGCGGCGCGCTGGGCCGGGGCTGCGGACCGCTGGTCCTCACCCGCGAGCCGGGAACCGACCTGACGGGCCGTACGGTCGCGGTGCCCAGCGAGAAGTCCACCGCCTACCTGCTGTTCCGCCTGTGGGCCGCCGACACGCTGCCGGGCGGGGTCGGCGAGATCGTCGTCCTGCCGTTCCACGAGATCATGCCGGCCGTACGGGACGGCAAGGTGGACGCCGGACTGGTCATCCACGAGGCCCGGTTCACCTATCAGAACTACGGGCTGCACAAGCTCGCCGACATGGGCGAGCACTGGGAGCTGACCACCGGACTGCCGATCCCGCTCGGCGCGATCATCGCCCGGCGCGCGCTGGGCGCCGAGACGCTCGGCCGGCTCGCCGAGTCCGTCCGCGCCTCGGTGCGGGCCGCCTGGGACGACCCGGAGGCCTCCCGTCCGTACGTCCTGGCGCACGCCCAGGAGATGGACCCGGCCGTCGCCGACCAGCACATCGGGCTGTACGTCAACGAGTTCACCGCCGACCTCGGCGAGGACGGTTACGCCGCGGTCCGCGGACTGCTCACGCGTGCGGCGGCCGAGGGACTCGTACCGCCCCTGGGCCCGGACGCGCTCGCGTTTCCCTGACAGCCCCTAGGGTCTTTCGTTCGGATCAGGCCGGATCGGGGAGCGGGTCCTGGTGCCGTGCATCGCACGGCGGAGGAGGGCGCCATGGCGGAGCCATGGC